>JAZGFF010000176.1:0-7327 GCA_036479095.1 Rhizobiaceae bacterium
TAAGGGAGCCCATGAGGCCGGCGCTATTTTTGTTGTGATCAACAATTTAGCAGGGGCTTTTACTCTTATCGGGCCTGCGCCTCAGATGGTCTATGAAACTGTCGATGGTGGCCATCGCAAATTTGAAGTGCTGATTGATATGGCGGCGGAGCTTGATGTGCTCCAAAAGATTGATCGGGAACGTTCATTTGATCCAGATATTTGGGTTGTTGAAATCGAGGATCGGGGTAACCGACCCTTTATTGATGAGTTAGTTAAATTCAAAGAAGACTAAGCCGTTTGTTGTAACTGCTCATTACCAGACTGAGTGATGCTTCGAGTTGTGCGCTCAGTGTTTCGGTGGGAATGTTGCCCGTCCATCAGATAGCTTTGATGCTCAATACTATGGCCTTTGATCTTCGGCCATTGATCTACAGCTAGAATGCAGGTGTCTGTTTGCAACAGAGTATAAAATTTTATTGCCCGTGAAGCATTTTTGACAGACAGGCCAATAGCAGGCTGCACTAACAATTGTATCCTGTTGGCTTGTGCATCATCTACGTTTAAGGCGCGAAGGAATACAGCCAACGTGTCTCCACTCTTGTCGGCCAGTATCTGGTGCCCAGTTTTTGGATGTAAGCCTGATTGTTTCTGCATAAGCATGACCATCCCTTGGTGGCTCCGGGTTGCAGCAGCCCGTTCAAAAGTTTTGCCGAAATCAAGGATCGGTAAATTAGCCGGAACGGGTTTTTCAGACTGACTTGGAAGTTTACCCCCGCGAGCAGCAGCTTTTAGCAATGCACTTTCTGCAGAGTTTAATGCACTACGGTTTTTTGGTTCTTGCCTTGTTGTTTCAGCAATTCGTTCAAATAATTTACCCACCTCTTCGCGAGGTTCCCCATCGCTTTGTGAGGAGTTTGCGTCCAACACTGATTTAATTTCCTCATCATCAAAACTCTTTAATTTTTGTAGGAGGCTTGTTCCAACATCATCTCGCCTAGCTATAAGAGCCGCATGATTTTCTCCCTTCATTTCAACAATTCTCATCAAATCGAGTTGCCCGAGGACTTTTGAGTTGATCAGGATCGGGGAGGAGACGGATAAATTTTCTAAAGCGAGATAAAGCGCGATAGCACGAGGGGTGTAAGGGCAGTAAGATACCAGGTGCGATACACGTTGTTTGGTTTGTTGATCAACAGCACCGATCAACAGGTAAAACGCTTCTTTGTATTGATCGATTGACAATCGATTATGGTCTTCCGCCTGACAAAAACGATTTGTAGCCAGCAACAATAGATCTTTTCGGCTCATCGGCTCATTTCCACGTGGAATGGTAATGGGGTGTGATGGAGATGTATGTTTCAGGGCTGCTTGCATATCGTTTTGCTTTCAACTGGCAATTCTGAAAACAACATGCCCTATAAAGCCTTAGCAATCTGTTAACCATAAGCCCTCATGCTAGTTTTTATCATGCTCAGCGTTAAACAAACGCACATCCGAGAGAAATGAGGAAAGAATGGCCGACATTCTCACCCTTAAGAATAGTGTTACGGGTTTACGCCTAAAGCGTTGTCGTAAAGAACTGCGTCAGAGTTCTGGTGCAGAGATTATCATTTTTCCTGGCGTTCGTTATGAGCGTGATAACCGCGGCAGTTCAATCGTTGCGAGTAAAACTGAGGTTAAGAAAAACTAACTCGTTACCATCAAATTAGTTATCACTTGGGTCAGTTTTCTCTTCAACGATATCAAAACGCTCACACTTTGCCTCGGTTAAGAACCGATTCAACCGCTTTTTCCAGGTAGGATCCGGCTGTAGGGCGCGAATTAAAACGAACCCCTGATTGGTATCAGATAGGACAAGCACAGCTTTTTCGGCTTCGGCGGGGGGTGTTTTACGTATTTGCGCCATTTGAATAGAATTTACAGCGATGAGAAATAGATGCCGGTCGATAGAGGTTCGATCATTGAAGCTATAAATGTTTCGTCCTCGGCGATCAAAAATTGCGACAGACCAAAATGGCAAATTCCCATGCGCTTCCACACTCAAGGGGGATTCAGTTAAATCAAATCGACAAGCAGCAATCCCGAACGAAGGATCAACCAATGGTAAAAGAGATTCAGAGGCGCCAGGCAAGGCAACGATTGAAAACCGCCATGGTTCGCCCAGTTTTTCCAGCTTTGCCCATGAATCCTTTGTTGCATAAGACGGAATGAGAAGGACGATAAGCAGATGAACAATGGCTGCCAACACAAGACCTATAACTACTGTGTAAAATGTGCGTTTCATGAAGGACAACCCAGTAATGAAATCTCAGGCATTTCTGGATCAACAATACCGCGTGTGCTGGTAAGAGGGCTATCATATAACCGCAGGATAAGTTGATAAACTCCATTCCCGCGCGTCCTTAACCAATTGCCGGGTGAAGCTTCTGGACTGACTGTTATTGTGAAACGACCGTCCTGTTGGCGAACCAATGTTTGAGAGAGCAATTTGCTGTAAAGGCTCAAATTTTTACCAACAGTGGTGCCATCATCATTGTGTATGGAAATGGTCCATAGTCTTGCTGGGGGCGTTCGCCCAGATACATGATAATTACATTCTAGTAGGAGCCTCTTTCCTGTTTTGTCAGTTTTTGCATGGAACACAATTCCCTCCGATGCCCCAAGCGGAACTTCGCCTGCGGCTGCAACTTTGGCCTTTGTATAGGGGTCAGCATTTTGGCTGCCAGCTTGCGGCCAAGCGGTCCATTGGCCAATTTGCAGCGCTCCAAATCCATGAATGTTTTGGATAGAGTATAGTGATAATACGCCGCCTAAGCCCAAGCCAATCACCAATACTGTCAATATTTCAAAGAATACCCGCAAATTTTTACTTACTTATCAGATGGTTAAAGCATGGGATGGAAGGCATTACCGCGACTTCTTTTGAATGGACGAAAGGGTGAGGGGTTTTAGCGGCGGGGCGTTCCGAAAAGCTCTTTCCAATGCCTTCAACAGTTTTGTGCTCTCAATTGGTAATGGTTTTTGGCGGACAATTGTGACCGGTAAATCTGCGGGTTTTTGTGCATCATTCGATATGATAACAGGTTTTGGCTTGGACTTATCGGCTTCCACATAGGGCAGGGGCCGTAAATCGATATTTTTATGGGCGTAGGTCATAAATTTTTTCCAGGTCATGGCCGGGAGACGGCCACCTGTCAGCCTATTTGTTGGCCCGTAATTGTCATTTCCATACCAGACTGCCGCAACATAATTTCCAGTATAGCCGACGAACCAAGCATCCCTATAGGCTTGGGTCGTGCCCGTTTTACCTGCAGTTTTAATTCCCGCCAGTTTAGCTCTTCTTCCAGTTCCCCATTCAGGTACTTGCGATAACATCAAATTCATCGATTTCGTTGTCTTCTTAGAAAGGACTTCTACCGGTTTGGGACCGTCCTTCGTGAAGTCGAAAAGAGTTTCGCCTGCCGCATCGGTTATTTGTGTGATTGTGTGGCGATTTGTTGACATCCCACCAGACATAAAAACGCCATAGCCTGTCGCCTGTTCAATAACGGTCATTTCGTTTGTGCCAAGCGGCATAGCTGGTTCCGCAGTGAGTGGAGAATCGATGCCCATTCTACCGGCCAATTCAACAATAGCAGGTCGGCCCAATTCACTGGCCAAGCGCACTGGAACGGTATTGATAGATTTCACTAATGCCGTAGTTAGATTTACAGTTCCGAAGGAACGGCCACCATAATTTTTTGGAGTCCAGCCCCGAATTGTGATCGAACGCGCGCTATATTTACTACTTGGTTTATAGCCGCGCTGCATAGCGTAAGCATAAACAAAGGGCTTAAATGTCGAGCCTGGTTGGCGACGCGCACTGGTGGCTCTGTTATATTGGCTCACACCGTAATCTTTACCACCGACTATAGCACGCACCTGCCCGCCATTTTCAATTACGACCATAGCCGCTTGGTTAGCTTTGTAGTCCTTACCATATTGTCGCAAATGAGAGTGGACAGAATCATCAGCGGCAGATTGCAAGCTAGGATCCAACGTTGTTTTGGCGATCAATGTATTTGTAGGAAACCCTCTCGCTAGATCTTTAACTTGCTGATAAGCGTAATCGAGGAAGTAATCTGGCGAATCTATTTTTTCCCGTTCAACAACGGTTGCAGGTTTTCGCCTTGCAAAGATAACTTGTCCTTCGGTCATGAAACTTGCCTGCACCATGTTGGTAAGGACTTCATTAGCCCTTGCTCGCGCAGCTGGAAGGTTTCTGTGGGGAGCGTATTTGGAAGGCGCTTTATAAAGGCCGGCAAGCATGGCGGCCTCAGCAAGATTAACATCTCGGATATTCTTATCAAAATAAAACTCAGAGGCAGCCGCAGCACCATTAGCACCACCACCCATATAAGCGCGATCAAGATATAGTTTTAGTATCTCTTTCTTACTCAAATTGTATTCGAGCCAAAGGGCTAAAAAGGCTTCTTTGATTTTTCTCTCAAGGGTACGCTCATTCGTGAGAAATAGGTTCTTGGCAAGTTGTTGTGTGATTGTAGAGCCACCTTGAACAACAGAATTTGCACGCGCATTTTCCACCATCGCGCGCACAAGACCGAGAAAATCAATGCCAATGTGGTCGAAAAACCGCCGATCCTCGGTCGCCAAAACCGCCTTGATAAAATGGTCGGGAAGCGCGTCAATCGGCTCGGCATCATTGTGTAAAATTCCGCGCCGCCCGATTTCGTTTCCAAAACGATCCAAGAATGTAACAGAGTATTCTTGATTAGCGCGCCAGTTTTTTTCAGATTCCACAAAAGCCGGTTTCGCTAGGGCAAGCATCAACAGCGCACCAAACACACCTAAGGTTAGGCCCTCGCCTAGAATTTCAGCTACGCCCTTTTTGAAGCCATAAACTCGGAATTTACGAAAGAAAATGGTTAGTGATTCCCAAAACTCCCCGCCACCAGATTTGAAACGATACAAAGCATCATCAACCCATGAATCGAATTTCATAAGGAAATTCCACGGTGTCCATTTCTTCTTTGGTGTAAAAGGATCGCGCATGGCCTTTACGTGGGCTCCGCTTCATGTTTGTGGTTGATCAGATATAAGGTATTCCTGTCTAAAGCTCTTGTCCAACATTTCATTGGTTGGGGCAAGCGGAAGACAATAAAACATGGCGTTAAAGTGAACGAGCAATCACAACCCTTTTGGCAATCAAAAAAACTGTCTGACATGACAGAGAGTGAGTGGGAATCACTCTGTGATGGCTGTGGCCGTTGCTGCTTAAACAAATTGGAAGATTGGGATACAGGTGAAATACATTTCACCAATATCGCGTGTATTTTATTCGATGGTCAAACCTGTCGTTGTAAGGACTATGAGAAACGTTTTTCTACGGTGCCTGATTGCGTGAAACTGCAACCAGAAGATATTGCCAACTATCCATGGCTTCCTCCAACTTGTGCCTACCGTTTGTTGGAGGAGGGAAAAGATATCCCATCTTGGCACCCCTTAAAAACAGGAAACCAGAATACAGTGCACAAAGCTGGGATAAGCGTAAGAGGACGCACAATCTCTGAGGACGGATTAACCCCTGAAGACTACGAATATCATCTTGTTGATTGGGTAAATAAGGAATAAATTCCATAAATAGGAAAATAGTCCTTGACACCGAGCCGGTTGTGCGGTAGTCTTCAGACATAATCGGAGAAGTGGGTAAGAGTTTGGCGCTCTTTTCACTTAAGCATTTACCTTACAATTTAAGAATGGAAATCATCATGGGCGAAAGCGCATTGAGAAAGCGTGCTGCGTTGCGTGAACTGCACGAAGATTGGAATGTGCCTTTGGAACAACTTTCAAAGGTGTCATCCATTTCATTGAAAACTTTGACCAGCAATGCTTTGAGAGAAGGGTGGCGCCCTAGGCGCTCAGCAATCTCAATACAGGGGCGTTTCATTGAAATATTTGAACAAGAGTTGCAGCGTTTTGCAACAATAAGAGATGAAGATTGTAACGAGGAAAAACGGGCGAGGGCGCTTTCAACGCTTGCAAAAGCTTTGGAAGCAATCGCCATAGTCGAAGGGCGCGTATGGAATAATTCAACTGCACAAACTACGGAAACACAAAAAGATCGGAATTCGAAGCCTGATGAAACCCTCTCGAAAATCGATCCAAACAGAACAGCAGACCTTGATCGACAGCTTGCGGAACTGGTTCAAAACCTTACGTGAAGAGGGTAATTTAAGTGAAAAGACCAGTGCTTTTCCGGATGATTTAAAAGAACACTTTATCCACCGTTGGCCGATTTGGGCAAGACAAGAACAATTACCCGATGCAACGAAATGGACCAATTGGCTGCTGCTTGGTGGAAGGGGTGCTGGTAAAACTCGAGCAGGTGCTGAATGGGTAAAGGCCATGGCGTTGGGGGATCCATTTTTTGTCTCAGCCCCAGTAGCTCGTATCGCCCTTGTTGGGGAGACCTATGGGGATGCACGAGAGGTTATGATCGAGGGGCCATCTGGCTTGTTGGCTTTGCATAAGAAGGATGAACGACCAGAATGGATTAGTTCACGACGGTTATTGAAATGGTCAAATGGAACAGTGGCGCATGTTTTCTCGTCCGAAGATCCTGATGCACTTCGTGGGCCGCAGTTTGGAGCGGCCTGGTGTGATGAACTAGCTAAGTGGAAGAATGCACAAGAGACTTGGGATATGCTACAATTTGGATTGCGGTTGGGGCAGTTCCCAAGGCAGGTGATAACAACAACACCTAGACCTTTGAAATTACTAAAACAAATTGTCGATGATGAGCGAACCTTTTTAACTCGTATGTCAACCCAAGATAACCGTCACAACTTGGCTAGCGGTTTTATTGATCGAGTGGTTGGCATTTATCGCGGGACAAAATTGGGCCGACAAGAGCTCGATGGTGAAATAATTGATGACCGAGTTGATGCCCTTTGGCAGCGTGATTTAATTGAATTGCATCGCGTTAGAAAACGCCCGTCTTTGCAAAGAATTGTTGTAGCAATTGATCCACCGATCACTGGCAAACGCACTTCTGATTGTTGCGGTATAATTGTTGCAGGCAAAGGTGATGATGGACGCGCTTATGTTTTAGAAGATCAAACCTTGGCAGCCGTATCTCCCTCCAGATGGGCACAAATGGCGTTACAATTGTACCAAAAATATGCAGCAGACTGCATTGTAATTGAAACAAACCAGGGGGGTGTCAACGGCGGAGTAAAAACCTACCAGAGGGCGGAGTAAAAGTAGGCCACTTTAGTTTGTTACGATACTGCGAACGTTTGACCACAGGCCCGTGCTGCGGAGTGGCCCAGATGGCAAGCGTAGC
>JAZGFF010000177.1:0-2325 GCA_036479095.1 Rhizobiaceae bacterium
TGGCCTTTGTGCGTGGTATTATGGAAGCCGCTAGGCTTTTACATGAAATGCCCAAACCGAGCATTGCTGCCATTAATGGCGCCTGTGCGGGGGCAGGATTTGCCCTTGCCCTTGCCTGCGATATACGGCTCACCGATGAGGATGCTAAGTTCACGACTGCGTTTGCGAATGTGGCAGGCTCCGGTGATTTTGGCGGTTCCTGGTTCCTGACAAAAATAATTGGCACTGCAAAAGCACGTGAACTTTATTATTTTGCCCCCGTTTTCTCTGGCCGTTTGGCTGAAGAAATGGGCATCGTAAACAAGGCCTATGATCCAGATGATCTAATGGAAGCTACCTATGATTGGGCAGAACGGTTGGCTAATGGGCCAAGCATTGCTCTTGGTTACATGAAGAAAAATATGAACCTTGCTGAACAGGGCACACTTACCCAAGCTCTTGATCAAGAAGCCTTACACATGATGCTTTCTTTTCGATCTGAGGATCATCGCGAAGCAGCAAATGCATTTGTTGAAAAGCGGCATCCAAAATTTACTGGGCGCTAACTAGACGCTCTAGCGGCGCTAAAGGAATTTTAAATGATTAAATCTGTCTCAACCGAAATGCGCGGTGATATCGCTGTTATTTGGATTGATAACCCACCAGTCAACGCCCTTTCTTACCATGTTCGTGAAGGCATTGTGCGTGAACTTAGCGCAGCACAACAAAATGCGAAGGCCATTGTTCTGGCGGGGCGTGGAGGGACATTCATTGCCGGTGCCGATATTCGTGAATTTGGCAAAGCATTGAAAGAACCCGGACTCCCAAAAACCTGTGACATTATCGAAGCCAGCCAGATCCCTGTTGTGATTGCGATTGAAGGCAACACCTTAGGCGGTGGTTTAGAAACAGCTCTTGCTGGCCATTACCGCGTTGCTCATCCCAAAGCGAAGCTCGGCCTACCGGAAGTCACCCTTGGCCTTTTACCTGGTGCTGGGGGAACGCAAAGATTACCTCGCCTTCTACAAAACCCCGCAGAAGCTGTTGCAATGATTGGTTCTGGGCAACCAATATCTGGCACAAAAGCGGCAGTAATCGGCTTGGTCGACGAAGTCGCCGAGGAGGCGGTTGAAGCCGCCATCAGGCTTGCTGAAAAAATTTCAAGTGAGGATTTTGAAGGGCGCCGTTTGTCAAAGGTAGAGCTTAGTTTAAACGATGAAATTTCTTTAAGTTTCGAGGAGGCGATTGCAAAAATTGCTAAAAAAGCCAAAGGGGCAGAGGCACCAATACGTGCAGCTGAGTGCGCCCGCGCAGCTTACGAATTGCCCTACGCCGATGGAATACAAAAAGAGCGGGCAACTTTTATTGAGCTGATCGCCTCTGCTCAATCGATCGCATTACGACATATTTTCTTTGCCGAACGCCAAGCAGGCAAACCATCGAAAGATGTTTTGGGTGCCCCGCGCGAGGTCAAAAAAATTGGTGTCCTGGGTGCTGGCACAATGGGTGGCGGCATCGCCATGACCTATGCGGCTGCGGGCCTTCCCGTAACGATGCTAGAAATGAGTGACGAAGCGCTTGATCGTGGATTGGCGTTGATGGAGAAAAACTGGTCGCGAGGTATTAAATCTGGCCGCATCACCGCTGAGGGTGTTGCCGAGCTAATGGGGCGACTGTCACGCACAACAAATTATGATGATCTAGCTGATTGTGATCTCATTATCGAAGCTGTGTTTGAAACAATGGATGTGAAGCGGGAAGTATTCCGCAAATTAGACGCGGTGGCAAAAAAGGGGGCAGTGCTGGCCACCAACACCTCCTATCTCGACATTAATGAAATTGCTACTGAAACTTCGCGTCCTGAAGATGTTTTGGGAATGCATTATTTCTCACCTGCCAACATTATGCCTTTACTTGAAATTGTGCGCGCCGACAAAACTGCAGATGATGTGTTGTTAACCGCTCTTGCCATTGCCAAACGAACCGGTAAGAAACCTGCCGTTGCACGGGTTGGTCATGGGTTTATTGGTAATCGAATGCTAACGCCCTATTTACGGCAAGCCAACCTTCTCGTGCTTGAAGGGGCATCCCCTGAACAGGTTGATCATGCGCTTACAGATTTTGGATGGGCAATGGGGCCACTTTCGGTGAGCGATCTTGCGGGGTTAGATATTGGTTATAAATCACGCAAAGACCAAGACTTAGATGCGCACGAACAAAAAGTTTATCGCGTCGCTGATGCATTGGTTGAAGCTGGCCATTTAGGACAAAAATCCGGCTCCGGCTTCTACTCCTACGACCCTCAAACACGGGCTCGAACTGAAAATCCCTCCACGACTGAAATCA
>JAZGFF010000178.1:0-2309 GCA_036479095.1 Rhizobiaceae bacterium
TCAATTAGGCAGGCTGTGGGTAAACATAGTGAGATTACACAAGAGGAAACTGTTAGCGAGCCTCCATTAGGAGGACTTGCGGCTTCCGCTCGTCTGCCGAAAGTGCGGCACTATTCTTCGCTACGCCGCGGGTGGCGAAAAGCCACAAGGGCAGTTGGCCGCATGATGCCAACAGGGCTTTTCGGGCGCTCGTTGATTATCATCATAGCCCCTATGATGCTGTTGCAGGGTGTGATTGCTTTTGTGTTTCTTGAGCGCCATTGGCAATCAGTGACCAATCGGCTTTCGGCTGCTGTGGTTAGAGATATTGCCGGGATTGTTGATGTCATCGAGACCTACCCGCAAGATACTGAGTTTGAAACGATCACCCGCATCGCACGAGAGCGAATGAATTTGAATATCAAGATATTACCCTTAGAGGATTTCCCGCCGCCAACCGCTAAACCCTTCTTCTCGATTCTTGATAGAGCATTGAGTGAGCAAATGGCAAAGCAGCTTAACAAACCATTTTGGATTGACACGGTGGGGAATTCAAAACTACTGGAATTACGCATTCGATTAGAGGATCGGGTGCTCCGAGTTTTCGTGAGGCGCAATCAGGCCTATGCGTCAAATACCTCAATTTTCCTGCTGTGGATGGTGGGTGCTTCCTTAGTGCTTATCACTATTGCGATCTTGTTCTTAAGAAATCAAATACGACCAATCCAAAGGCTAGCCGAAGCGGCTGAGCGCTTTGGTAAGGGGCACGAAATTCCCGATGATTTCAAACCGCGTGGGGCGACGGAGGTTCGCCGTGCTACTCAATCGTTTCTCGAGATGCGAGATAGGATTGAGCGATCTTTGGAGCAAAGAACAACGATGTTGGCTGGGGTAAGCCATGATCTACGTACCGTGTTAACGCGCTTCCGCCTGCAACTAGCCCTCGTTCCCCTCTCTGATGAGGTGGAGGCATTAAGCGGAGACATTGATGATATGCAAGGCATGTTGCAGGGCTATCTTGATTTTGCCAGCGGGGATGTGGGAGAGACTGCGGAACTTATTAGTTTAGAAGAAGTGCTAGGGCGTTTTAAACAAGAAGCTGATAATCTGGATAAGGAATTCGTATTGAAGTTGACGGGTGATGATGAAGTTCTGGTGCGCCCGAACGGGTTTAATAGGCTGATGGCCAATCTAATCATGAATGGTCTACGCCATGCGGATCGCGTCGAAGTTCATGCAGTAAATCGAAACAGCAGGCTAAGAGTTGAGGTTCATGATAATGGTTCAGGAATTGATGAAGAGCAGTACGAGGAAGTTTTCAAACCCTTTGTCAGATTAGATGACGCTCGAAATCAGGACGAATCTGGGACGGGCCTAGGTTTGGCAATTGTGCAAGATATTGTGAATATTCATGGTGGAGAAATTGAGCTTGGGAAAAGCAAGCTTGGAGGATTACGCGTGACCATTCATTTGCCGGTTTAGTTATTTGATTTCAAACATCTCTAAACGCTTCAACCAACGCAGGAGGCGCGCATGATTTACGCCAATATCATTTTCACCAATTTGACTTTGGCTATAAAGAGCGATCGTTGAACGGTTGGTTCCAAGGGCGAATAATTGAATGGTGACTGTATCGGGAAAGCGAAGACGGCGTGTTCTTTGGACAAATCTTAGTTTGAGAGGGTCTGTTTTGTCGTCCACCCGTGTTAGGCTTCTTTCGACTTCCAATGAGACCAGCAGTTTGGTGTGAAGCTCTAAAACTGATAAATTATAGATTGGGCTCGTGGCATCGATGCTTTTTTCATCACAAATTCCTGCCGGGCAAATTAAACTCTGATTGGCCTTTGGCCCTTTAGTAAAATCTTCAAATTGAATTTCACCCTTATCAGCTGGGCCGAAAGTACTCTCCCATATTTTTTCCCAACCATAGGTGGTTGCAACTAAAAACAGGACACCCAAAAGGGTGCCAAAACCAATGAGGAAAGAAAGCGCGCGAAATAGCCAAGTCATGCCGATGGCCTAGGCTGATCTTGATATGGGGTCAAGCGATGGTATTCGATTGTTCAGACAAGAATGCTGGTGACACCAACCGCCAATGTCGCCACTAGGCAGACGGTGACAATCATTGATGTTTGCATTTGATTGCGGGCGTGGTTTGCGCGCAAAATGTTGTTTGCCATTACTTGTTTGTTCATGTTCCCAGCCCTCTCATTCTTGATAGTTAAATTTGGTGCGTTGGTATTTGAATGCGAATATTTGGTATTCCGTTGATGCTATCATGGGAAAAGAAGGTGTTCAGCTCATGGAGAAAATATGGCAGAAGCGTGATT
>JAZGFF010000179.1:0-6434 GCA_036479095.1 Rhizobiaceae bacterium
CAGAAAAGCCAGAAATAATGGGACAACTTGTTTGTGCAATTCGTGGCCTTGGAGAAGCCTGCCTAGCGCTCGACATGCCTATCGTTTCCGGCAATGTGTCATTATACAATGAAACTAATGGTGAGGCCATACTACCCACCCCAACAATTGGCGGTGTTGGTTTAATTGATGATTACCAAAAAATGTGCCGGATCGGGACAGCCGATTCCGGGGACATCCTATTTTTAGTCGGCACAGAGGCAACCCATCTTTCTTGCAGTATTTATCAACGGGAAATATTGGATGATGAAAGCGGCCCTGCTCCATCAGTCGATCTACTCATGGAAAAAGCCCGAGGGCAGTTTGTATTGGCGGCCATTCGCGGTGGTTACGCCTCTGCTTGCCATGACATTTCAGACGGTGGCCTTGCGGTCGCTCTTGCTGAAATGTGTATGGCATCAGGCCTCGGCGCTGCGTGTGAGATCGATATCACCTATCCTCACGCTGCCCTTTTTGGAGAAGACCAAGCGCGGTATATCGTAGCCGTCGATGAAGAATGGGCTGATTTATTTTCAAGTAATTCAGAAGGCTCAGGTGTATCTTTTGCAAGAATTGGTAAAGTTGAGGGTGATCGGCTACTCATCAATGACCTGGTAAATATATCCATCAAAGAACTGAAACTCAGCCATGAAGCTTGGTTTCCGCACTATATGGCTAATATTGAACCAACCGAAACATCAAAGTAAAGGATACTCGATATGGCAATGGATGCGGCTGATATTGAAAAAATGATCAAGGATGCCCTGCCCGATGCGCAGGTGACCATTCGTGATCTTGCAGGCGATGGAGATCATTATGCCGCAGAAGTTGTTTCAACAGTATTTGAAGGCAAATCTCGGGTACAACAACATCAGATTGTATATGCCGCATTAAAAGGTAAGATGGGGGGTGTCTTACACGCCCTAGCCCTGCAAACCAGCGCCCCAAAGTAAAGAAAACTCCATGTCCGATACGGCTCTTTATCTTTCCCTTGCCATCGTTCTTTTCGGAATTGGCATTTTATTAGCCTTTGTGATCATCGTGCGCTGGCGGCATCGGGTGAATGAGGGCCAATATAAATGGAGACCTGAACAGGATTACGATGTAGAACTTCGCGGGGAAACTCCCATGACCCCAGGAAGCCCCGTCCTCGTTCCACGAAACAAAATGAAAAGTAACAAACATCCTCGAATTTAGGGCTAGAAATAGCCCTTCCCAACGCTTAAGTAGGGAATAACCCTCTATAGACTAAGGAACGTCTCCATGAGCATGAAAGAATTTATCGGTGCTGAAGTAAAAGACAATAATGTTGTCGTGTTCATGAAAGGCACACCGGCCTTCCCTCAATGTGGTTTTTCAGGGCAAGTTGCCCAAATCATGGATTACCTTGGCGTGGAATGGAAAGGCATCAATGTGCTTGCCGATGATGACCTGCGACAAGGAATAAAAGACTATTCAGAATGGCCGACCGTTCCGCAAATCTACGTCAAAGGCGAGTTCATTGGCGGCTGCGATATTACCCGTGAAATGTTCCAATCAGGCGAGTTAAAGACGATGCTCGAAGAAAAAGGCATTGTCATGGATGGAAAAGCAAGCGCTTAACAGCTGCTCGCCAGCCTATTTGTGGTTTATTTCTGCCCCTTTGTTTTCGGCCTCAATTGAAAAATCGAACAGTTCTGCATCCAATAAATGACTAGGATTGATGTTACCTAGGGCGCGGATCATCACATCTTTACGCCCTGGCATGCTGAGTTCGAGTTCACGCAACATCTTTTTCATCACATTACGCTGCAATCCATCTTGCGTGCCGCACAAATCGCAAGGAATAATTGGGAAGTTCATGGCCTTCGCAAATTTCTCAATGTCAGATTCGCCACAATAGGATAAAGGTCGAAGAACAGTAATATCCCCTTCGTCATTTATTAATTTTGGCGGCATCGTAGCTAATTTCCCACCGTGAAATAAATTGAGGAAGAATGTCTCTAAGATATCGTCGCGATGATGCCCCAGCACCAGAGTTTCACATCCCTCTTCGCGGGCAATGCGGTAGAGGTTTCCCCGCCGTAACCGCGAGCACAAGGCGCAATAGGTATTACCAGCAGGAACTTTTTCAGTAACGATTGAATAGGTATCACGATACTCGATACGGTTTGCGATACCGTTCTCTTCAAGCCAGTTCGGCAACACATGCTTTGGAAAGTTGGGTTGCCCTTGATCAAGATTACAGGCCAGAAGTTCTACGGGAAGCACCCCGCGCCATTGTAAATCCAACAGCAACGCCATCAACGTGTAGCTATCTTTCCCCCCAGATAGGCCCACCAACCATTTCGGCTTTTTCTTAACGGTTCGTTTAACCATGGAGAATTTGTCCATTGCTTCACGGGTCTGTCTCAATAATCGCTTTCGCAATTTATTGAACTCAACTCCACTGGGAGCATTGCGAAACATCGGATGGCAGCTATCAGGGGTCATTTCTATACTTTTCGGCATGCCTGCTTCTATTCCATTTCTAGGTTACTACCAACCGAAGGATATCTGAATTAAAAATGATATCACGGATCAATAAAAAAGGGCCGCCAATTTGGCAGCCCTTTGTAAAATTTCTGGTTGTACCAAGTTTAACGAGAATAAAATTCCACGGTAAGGTTTGGTTCCATCATCACTGGATAGGGTACATCGCCGAAGGCTGGAACACTAACCAAGCTGCAGGTCATTTTCGTATGATCCGCAGTAATATACTCAGGAACATCACGCTCGGCCAATTGTGTCGCTTCAAGAACAAACGCAAGTTGCTTTGACGAATCTTTGATTTCAATCACATCGCCCGGTTTGCAGCGATAGGAAGGAATGTTCACACGCACACCATTTACTTTGATATGGCCATGGTTGATAAACTGACGGGCAGCAAATACGGTTGCGACAAATTTCGCACGATAAATAAGCGCATCCAAGCGGCGCTCAAGAAGACCAATAAGGTTTTCCGAAGTATCACCTTTCATTGAGCTGGCCTGATCGTAGATTTTACGGAACTGTTTTTCAGAAATGTTACCGTAATAACCTTTTAGTTTTTGCTTTGCGCGAAGTTGGATACCAAAATCGGAAAGTTTACTTTTCCGGCCTTGGCCGTGCTGGCCTGGACCATATTCACGACGGTTGACTGGAGATTTGGGGCGACCCCAAATATTTTCGCCCATACGGCGATCAATTTTATATTTTGCTGATTGGCGCTTGCTCATCACATTTCCTCAAAGAGTTCTCGCCAGCAGACCATCCGCTAGCGAAGAGAAAACGCACCCTCCTCTCCCGGTTCATTTCAACCGGATGACAGGGCTGCACGCGCACGCTTTGCGAGGCATCCCACGGGATACGTAAAAAACGCGCCATTTCAAGAAAGAACAGGCGCGCTTCGTGAGGTTGAATTAGTCTAAGGATGGGGAGCTGTCAACGTATATTGTATGAACTTAGGAGATTACTTTTAAACCAAATCCAGAAAGTAGTCGCATCAGCTTTGGTTCCGGTTTGCCGCCCGTAAATTCAGCAATATCTTGTACTTCCTCTACTTCTCCAGGGACTGGCAACAAACTTTGGGCGTGCCGCGCGATTGCTTCAGCGGGATTTAACCAATCAACTGGCCAGGGAACTAACCGCCTGAACACATTTGTTAAAAATGGATAGTGCGTACAAGCTAGAACGACCACATCGGTTCGGGCGCCATGGCGATCGACAAAACAATCTGAAATTTCAGCCCATACTGCCTCATCATCGACCAATCCGCTCAACATAAACCTCTCAGCCAGGGCAGCAAGATTCTCAGCCCCAACCAGCCGCACATTTACATTGCTGGCGAACTCTGAAATCAGCGAGCGCGTATAATCGCGTTGCACGGTGGCTGGGGTTGCTAAAACGGAAATCTGCCCACTGGAAGTACGTTCAGCCGCTGGCTTAATTGCGGGAACAGTTCCAACAATTGGTATGCTTATTCGAGATCGCAAATGCGGCAGGATTAAAGTTGATGCCGTATTACACGCAATGATAATCATTGAAGGGTCGTGCCGCGCAATCAGCTCATCAAACACCTTGAGCATACGCTCAACCAACGCCTCCTCCTCCCAATCTCCATAGGGGAAGGCCTCATCATCGCCCACATAGACGAAACGATGCCCTGGCATCAATACACGAGCTTCACGCAACACCGTGAGACCGCCAATTCCTGAATCGAATACGAGTATGGTCATGAAAACGTTTTTGCGATGGTTCGCTCAATTTCGCAAGGGAAATCCAAACGTGGATGGATGGGATTACAATTTTCGGATTTTGATGATTTGCGGTAGATCATCAATACTAAATTCAAAATAATAAAAAATCAGCCAAAAAATAAAAAATAACAACAGGCTGATCAGGGTGTTCCAAAGCAGCCGTTTTTGAATTTTTGGGTCGGCGGGCGCCCCTGCTTCGGTTCCTTCAACAACCACACCGGCTTCGATTTGAGACTGCATACGGAAAGGTAACGTAATGAAGAGGGTCACCCACCAAATTATAAAATAAACTGCAACACCCGTTATCAAATCCATGGTTATACCTGTTCCAACTCTATCAAAGTTCCATCAAAATCCTTTGGATGAAGGAAGAGCACAGGTTTTCCATGTGCCCCAATTTTTGGATTTCCATCACCAAGAACTCTGGCCCCTTGGTTTTGCAACTGATCGCGCGCTTGTAAAATGTCATCGACCTCAAAGCAGATGTGGTGCATTCCCCCCGATGGGTTCATTTCTAAGAACTTAGCAATCGTGCTCCCCTCGCCAAGTGGCTCCAATAATTCTATTTTTGAATTTGGCAACTCGACAAAGACCACCGTAACCCCGTGCTCGGCTAATGGTTGCTGTTCACTTACGCTCCCTCCCAAAACATCACGATAGAGATTTGTTGCCTTCTCTAGGTTAGGGACAGCAATCGCTACATGATTTAATCGGCCAATCATACCGATTACACCTTGGTCACAAAGACAGTAACGAGCGGTTTCTTGCCCCATAACTCGCGCGTTTCGGCCCGAATTGCTCGCTCAACTGCCTGTTGAATACGGTTCACATCACGGCGTTTTTTGGGCGGAATGTTCTCAAACGCACTCACTCCCGCATCATAGAGAATATCTTCAAAGGTATCCTCCACATCAGCCATACGAGGCAGGCCTTCGCAGGTAATATCAGGGTCGGCGAGTAAATCACCATCCTTATCAATCACTAATGACATCACCACATGACCGACCCAGGAAAGCACCCTGCGGCGTTTGATGCCCATCGCATCTTCACTACCCACCATATTGCCGTCCTTGTAAACGCGACCATGGGGAACTTGATGCAGTATTTCTGCAGGACCTGGAGCAAGCCGGAGCATGTCACCATTGCGAATAGGCGCAACGTCAACAATGCCGCAATCTCCCATCAATTCTGCATGTGCGGAAAGGTGTTGCGCTTCGCCATGAACTGGAACTCCGATCGTCGGACGTGTCCATTTATACATTTGCTGTAATTCATTGCGTCGTGGATGCCCCGAAACATGCACCAATTCTTTTCCATCCAAAATAATTTCGACACCTTGGTCGACCAGATCATTTTGAATATTGATAATCTCCCGTTCATTACCAGGGATAGAGCGCGAGGAAAATATCACCTTGTCACCAGCAGTAAGTGTCGCATTACGGTGCTCACCTCGTGACATCTTGGCCAAAGCCGCACGGGGTTCGCCTTGTGATCCTGTGCAAATTACAACAAGCTTAGCTCTGGGAACACTTTGGTATTCGTCTTCACTTAAAAAAGGTTTGATGCCATCTAAATAGCCAAGCTCTCGCGAAACATCGCACACCCTAAGCAAGGAACGGCCAAGCACCATGACCTTTCGGTCAACTTTTTCTGCGGCCATAGCAATGGAGCGAATCCGTCCAACATTTGAAGAAAAAGTTGTGACCAGTACACGACCTGAAGAATCACCAATGATTTTAGAAAGGCTATCCGAAACTTCTTCTTCGCTTGGGCTAACCCCTTCACGCATTGCATTAGTCGAATCGCAAATCAGTGCCAGCACCCCCTCGTCGCCAAGTTTGGTGAAATGCGCCTCATCTGTTTTTTGGCCCAAGGTGGGGGCATGATCAAGTTTCCAATCCCCAGTATGAATAATATTGCCCAAGGGGGTTCTAATCATCAAGGAAACAGGTTCTGGGATTGAATGGGTGACATGCACCCCTTCAATTTCAAAGTCACCGAGTTTGAAAGGCTCCCCAGCTTTGAATACCTTGATTGGAATTTTTGGGGCGTTTCGTTCCCCTTCTATTTTGGCTTGCAACATACCAGCCGTAAACGGGGTGCAATGAACTGGAAGACGGTTCAGCATCGGCCAAAGAGCCAACAATGCCCCATAGTGGT
>JAZGFF010000180.1:0-3201 GCA_036479095.1 Rhizobiaceae bacterium
TCTTTGTCGGGCTAACTTTGGGTTTTTCTGGCCCTATCATTGGCATGTTATTCTCCCGCCAACCTTTAAATCCGCCCTCAATATGCGCAACCGGTGCCAGCCCCATGTTTTGCATATCCCGTGTTGCTAAGGCCGAACGCCAAGCGGCGGCACAAAAGAAAATGTAGGTTTTACCCGTTTGGGCAAACACTTCTCGATGATAGGGACTTTGAGGGTCCACCCAGAATTCTAACATACCGCGCGGTGCGTGAACGGCATCAGGCACTTTGCCCTCCCGTTTTAATTCACGCACGTCACGTATATCAACGAGAATGGCCTGCCCAGATTGCTGCATTTCTAATGCTTCTTGCGGGGATAAGGTGGTTATTTCTGCCGTGGCGGCAGCAACCATTTGTTTTGCAGAAATTCTCATCGACGAGCTTTTAAAAAAAGAATGTTATTCTTTCAAAAAGCTACCAGTCTACGGAATGAAAAGAAAGGACTTCTAGCGCGTAACAACAGTTGTTGATGAAACGCTATCTGAATAACCGGCACGGGCTTTGGAGGAATGAACACCGCTCACAAATGAGCCAACCACAACCACACCAAGAACAATTGCTACTGCCCAAAATGCAATTCCCCAGCACGACTTTTCAACACTCTCGCCCATGATACCCTTAAACTTTTACCAAGGGCCAACTGCCCTTATTTGTTTTGCGACCGAACAATATTGTTCAGCAGACGCGGCGGTATAGCCCCGCCACATTTTAGACACAAGTACTAATTTTTGGTTAACACGCATAACTGCCATGCACCGCTTGCAAGGCTCGAGTTTTCTTGAAAACACCCCAGACTTATTTCTTACGGCTGACCTTTGGAGCCTGCATAATGACCTCTCTATGGGGGTAGGGAATCGAGACATCGTTTTTCTGAAACGAATCCCAAATTGCCAACATCACTTGCCCCCGAATATTGGTCAAACCATTTTGCGGGTCAGAAATCCAAAACCGTGCTTTAAAGTTTAGCGATGAATCTCCAAATTCAGTCAACCAACACACGGGCTTTTTAATAGAGCTAACCCTCTCAACCGTCTCAATCGCAGCAATCACCCATTTAGAAACTTGATGAGGATTTGAATCATAGGCCACCCCAAACTCCACATCCAAGCGCACTAATTTATCGGAAAAAGACCAATTGATGACCTTCTCAGTGATGAAATCCTCATTTGGAATCAAAAACTCACGACCATCGCGGGTGACAACAGAAACAAACCTGGAGCGTAATTCTCTGATCCAACCAAATGTTTCGCCAACCGAAATCGTGTCGCCCGGTTTTATCGACTTATCGAGAAGAATGATCACTCCGGAAATAAAGTTGGAAACAACCTTTTGAAGGCCGAAACCAAGCCCGACTCCAATAGCACATGAGAACACGGCAAAAGCAGTTAGATCAATCCCGACTGAATCCAGCGAAATGATCACCGCGATAATGACGAGGAAGATTTTTATCAATTTTCCCAGCAAGACTTGCAAACTTGGGGTTAAATCCCCCATCGTTTTGATACGAGTTTCTGCATAATTACCCGTATTGGTCGCCAACCAGGTAAGTCCCACAAGCAGTGCGGTTGTCTTCATCAACAATAAAGCTGAGATGCGAGTTTGCCCCACATGAAAGGCAAGCGAATCTAAAGCCGCAGCCGTCGGGGCGAGATAACCGGTCAAACTCAAAGCGACGATGACCCATGCGATTAGAGCAATGACATTGGATATACGCTTTGAATGGATAACGCGCGATAGCACCGCGATGAACAACCACGCACTCGCTAAAATATAAGCGCCGCGCAGTATGAAGGTATTCCAGGGCCAGGTATTGGCATAAACAATGGTATAGGCCGCCCAACAGGCAGGAATGAAAATAACCCATTCTACCCGTCGCAGCAATGCAGCAAAAATCCGCATTGTTCCAGCGTTGAGTTTGGTTCCTCGTAACCATTTTTCAAGCTGCGGTTCAACCCGGGTCGACAACAACCAGCTGATCACAAACAACCCGATTACGATAGCAAGCTGGTACAAAGTCCAAGGTTGATAAACGGCCAACCAAAGTTTTTCACCAAGTGTTAAAACGCCTTGACCAAGATTTTCTGCAAACTCAGTTGCAGTTGCGTCCTGGGGTAATTTTCTGCCGATTTCATCTGCCATACGATATTTGCCTTACCCGGCCCTTTTCATGCCCAACGTCAATAATTCGATGCCCATCTTATTGCAAAAGACCACAGCATCCTTCATCACCATGCCATGAGCAGCACAATTTCAAAACCCTCCCTTACAGACTTCATACTCATGGGGATAACTGCCTTCATCTGGGCTTCTGCTTTCATTGCAATCAAGGTTGTCGTTGTTGAAACAGGCCCCCTATGGCTTGCAACTTGGCGCGTGGCTATTGGTTTTGCCGTCTTACTTCCCTACGCCATATGGCGCGGGCTTACATGGCCAACGAATCCAAAGGTCTGGTTACTGATTTTCATCACAGCGCTGTTTAATGTCGTCTTACCTTTCTTTTTTATCTCATGGGCAGAACAACAAATTGATGCAGGCGTTACGGCCCTACTAATGGGTGCCGGGCCATTGTTGGCTCTAGTCGGCAGTCACTTTTTTACCAGTGATGATAAGATTACCCGCTATAAAGCAATTGCCGTTGTCTTTGGGTTTGCTGGCGTTCTTACCATTGTTGGCATTGATGCATTCAGCGGCTTAGGCGGCACAACCTTAATCGCTCAATTGGCAGCTATTACCGGGACATTTTGTTATACGATTGCTGGCCTTTTAGTGCGACGTATTGATATTCCTCCCATTCCCTTAGGTTGTTTCGCTTTTGGAGCCGGCATCATTCAACTCCTCATTGCCGCTTTTATTTTCGAGGGCGCCCCTACTCTTGATCTCACCCCCACCGTTGTTTGGTCCCTTCTTTACCTTGGGATAATTCCCACCGCGCTGGGACAAATTTTACGATTCACGCTCATTAAAAAAATTGGCTATGCAACCTTTGCCCTCGCCCTAAATCTAATCCCTGTGCTTGGCCTTGCTATGGGTGCTTTGCTATTAGGCGAGATCATCACGTTACGCACCCTCATTGCCCTTGTACTGGTTCTCACGGGCCTGCTTATTTCTCGCTTTGCACCACGGTAGCGACTTGGCGTGGATAAGTCGGTTCTTTAGCCCTCCC
>JAZGFF010000181.1:0-3989 GCA_036479095.1 Rhizobiaceae bacterium
AAGCATTCGTCAAAGTTTGCACCATCGGCTCTTGCCCGATCAGGTCTGCAAAACTGTCTGGCCGATATTTGCGGGCGAGGACGCGGTATTCTGTGTCAGCGTTTTCTTCACTCATGCCTATACCGCAAACTTTGTCTAGATGCCCAAATAAGGGTGGAAGGCTGGCTTAGCGTGACCCGTGCCGGAATCTCGTTGGGGCTGCTTCGTTCCCGATCTGACCCGGTTGGCGAGTGGCGACGTCCACAAACCAACCTTCCAAGTAGATCATATCATGTTTGGGCACATAAAATGCAAGCCCTAATTTGGGGAAACAAGTAGTATAGATGGGGCAAACTGATATTTTCTGTTATTGTATCGAAATGTTTGGATTGAATAAAACTTGGCAGCTAGAAGCACGCTTGAAAGCAGACACGTTTCCAATTTGTAACTTTGGTGAATGCTCAATCCTGCTCATGAACGATCAGCGCTGGCCTTGGATTATCATCGTACCGCAGGTACCGGATTGTGAAGAGTTGCATGAGCTTTCCAACGGACAAGTAGATAACTTGATGACCATTACTTCTAATGCCGGGGAAAATCTTAAGAAATTCGCTAGGGCTGAGAAAATAAATACAGCCGCTTTGGGAAATATTGTCCGCCAGTTGCATATTCATGTTGTCGCACGCAGTGTTGGCGATCCCGATTGGCCAGCTCCCGTGTGGGGCTATGAGAATACTGAACGATATCCAGTTGCCAAAGGGTTAGCCTTGGCCGAAAAATTGAAAGAAGAATTGTTTGCCTCGTCCATTTCTTGACCCCAATTTTATCGCTGAAGAAACAAGTGCAAAACTGGCCTTCAGTGGTAACCGCCTCGACCGTCTTTGCGAAGAGCGGGAGGCAAATTGCCTCGAAAAAGCACTGGCCGACCGAACAGCGCGGGGATTTGGTTTCACCCGTGGACGGGTGTTGATCGATTTTACGAATGGCACCCCTAGAGGTTTATTTACACTCGATGAATTGCAGAAATTCCGACCAAAATTAGACCGTACAGTATTGCTTGGATTCGATGGTGAAGCCCCACGTTTGGCTGTCCCGCTCGGGATCAACCCCGACGACGAGAATTGTGTTTTACCGGAGGGAGTAAAAGCAATTGATTATCGTTCGATCGCAGCTCAATCTCTCCTAGGGGAAAATGAAATGGGGCAAATGGCGCAAGGGGCAGCTTATCTGGCTTGGCATTCCTCTGCGCGATTTTGTGGCCGGTGCGGTGCAGCGACGGTCGTACAAGATGGAGGAATAAAACGATATTGCAGTTCGTGCGAGCGTGAAACCTTTCCCCGTACTGATCCAGTAGTTATCATGTTGATAATACGCGGTGACAAATGCCTTCTTGGCCGCTCACCGCACTTTCCACCGGGCGTCTATTCTGCCTTGGCAGGGTTTATTGAAGCGGGGGAAACAATTGAGACGGCAGTTCGACGTGAGACCTTTGAAGAGAGCGGAATACGTATCGGTAAAGTCAGTTACCAGGCCTCACAACCCTGGCCCTTTCCCCATACGTTGATGATTGGATGTCTTGGTGAGGCGCTTGAAGAAGAAATAATCAAAGACGATGGAGAGTTAGAGGATTGCCGTTGGTTCAGCCGTGATGAAATGCGTGCCATTCTTGAGGGCAAGGGATCAATCAACAGTGCTGGGGAGCAAGAGTTTTTTCTTCCACCAAAAATGGCAATTGCAAACCGCTTGATCGTTGATTGGGTCAAAAGCAAATAGATTTTCATTGGTTTCTAAGCTGAGATGAATTCACCACAAAGAAAGTCTACCCCAGAATTTTTCCCTTCCAAAATATAACTTGAAAACTCTTCAGCAATCAGTGGCGCGCGGAGAAATCCCGCCCCTGCATGACTCAAACTATAATATATATTGGGTTCGGACCTTGAGCGGCCAAGACGGAGCAAGCCATCACCTACTTTGCTGCGCAACCCTGCTTTAACACCAAGTAACGGGAGCTCACGAACACCTGGGAAAATCAGTTCTGCATTTTGAAAAAGCATTTCAATCACTTCGTCAGCAACATGCAGTGATGCCTCATCTGCCTCATAGGTTGTGCCAACAATTAGATGCTGGCCGAATTGCCCATCGTTACGTGGGCAAAGGTTTCCTCGGTGATGTTTGATCAAATGGCGTATAGGCTGCTTTAAAACGCCCATATCGAGTAATAAATTTACACCCCGAACGGGGCTACTTTTGGGAATATCAGATGGCAATCCGTTAATACTATTTGCGCCAACGCCGGTGCAGAATATTATTTTCTCAGCCCTGATTTTATGCCCATCTTTCATCAGGAGTGTTCTATTTTTTAGAGCGGTAACGGCATTACCTTCCATAATTTCACCGCCAGAATTGCGAATACAAACAGCAAGGGCTTGGCAGATACTCCCCCCGTTTACCCAACTAACATTAGGCAAAAAAGCGCCCGCTACCAGCTCGGTTGAAAGGGCTGGTTCACGATTTTGAATCTCTTCCAGGGTGAGTGATTGAAATTCCACCCCTTGTTTACGACGAGCCTTCGATTCACGAATGAATTGCGGCAAGTATTCCTCGGTAGTAACTCGCAGTTGCCCTGTTGTATTATAACCAACGTCCAGCCCTGATTTTTCTTGTAACTGAGCCGCAAAGTGAGGCCAGAGTTCTAATGATCCCCTCTCGATTTTTCGCATGGGCGTCTCCCCAAGCCGTGGCTCTAAATAGGAGGTTGCAACGCCACTGGCGCCAGAAGCTACAGTGTTTGCATCCAGCACCGTGATATTAACTCCGCGCTGAATGAGCGCGTAGGCCAATGACAACCCAGCTATACCTGCTCCAACGATAACAATCATTTCAAGGTACCAACAATCATATCGCGTTTGCTGCCAAAGCCATCTCTTTTATCGATTTCAAAACCTGCATTTTCTAGATTTCGGCGCACCCAACCAGCCGCAGTGTAACTAGCGCAGGTGCCGCCTTGATTTGTACGCTCGGCTACAATCTTCATGAGGGACTGCGACCACATTTCAGGGTTTTTTGAAGGGGCAAACCCATCCAGATACCAAGCATCAATTTTGGGGAACTTTGTCACCAGGTGAACAGCTTCGCCCTTGAACACGTGCAAACAGGTTTGGTCATCCATTTGTATTTTAGAAAATATACAACCCCATTGATTTAGTAATTGGCTGGTTAGGGGTTCTAGCTTCGGCCATTGGCCTAGGGCACGGCGAGCGACGTTCCTTACCATCGGCATTGCTTCTACGGAAACATAATTGAGTTGTTGACCGGGTTTACGAAACAGTTTCCAGCTCGACCAGGTTTCTAAAAAATTTAATCCGGTGCCGAACCCCAGCTCTCCAATCGTAAATACTTTTGTATCTTGCCAGCGAGTAGGCAAGCCGTTTCCCGCTAAAAAAACATGGGCACATTCGGCGCGCCCATCGTGACGAGAATAATAGTGATCCCCATAAAGCGTTGAGAAAGGCAGTTCATTTTCGTCAAAAGTTATTGGATGAAGCATTTCTTTTGTCTGAGGGTTCGAGATTTAAATGGCAAGTAGAATCTTGACTTTGGCGCAACACTTTGTGAGCCTTTTGATCTCATAAGTAAAAGGCATACCCATGACCACATTCACAATCAACGGCGTTGAACGCCAATTGGATATAAATGACCCACAACTTCCAACCTGGGTAAGCGACAACGCTTTTACCTCAGGTGGTTATTTTTATGACACGCGGTTAAAACGAGCCGAGTATGAGGCGCAGTTAGCAGCGCTGCATTTGGAACTGGTTAAATTTCAAGCGCATCAAGCAAATTCTGGTCAACGGGTAATGATCATATTTGAAGGGCGCGATGCGGCTGGTAAAGGCGGGACAATCAATGCATTTCGCCGTTTTCTCAACCCCCGCCATGCCCGCACGGTTGCCCTCACAAAACCAACAGAAACAGAACTGGGGCAATGGTATTATCAACGCTATATTAGC
>JAZGFF010000182.1:0-3653 GCA_036479095.1 Rhizobiaceae bacterium
AAATGTGGCGTTCCCCAAATGGAACCATCCGCAATATTCTTGGTGGCGTGATTTTCCGCGAGCCCATCATCATGCAAAACGTCCCACGACTTGTGCCGGGATGGACACGCCCGATCATTGTTGGCCGTCATGCCTATGGCGATCAATACCGTGCAACCGATTTCCGTTTTCCAGGTCCTGGCAAGTTGACCATGAAATTTGTTGGTGAAGATGGAGACGTTATGGATTTTGACGTTTTTGATGCCCCCGCTTCTGGTGTTGCCATGGGCATGTACAATCTGGATGAATCAATAAAAGATTTCGCCCGCGCCTCATTGAATTACGGACTGCAAAGAGGCGTCCCTGTTTATCTATCAACAAAGAATACAATCTTGAAAGCCTATGATGGCCAATTCAAAGACCTATTTCAAGATATCTTTGAGGCTGAGTTTGAAGCTGATTTCAAAAAGGCAAACATAACCTACGAACACCGTCTTATCGACGACATGGTTGCCGCATCTCTAAAGTGGTCTGGTGGATATGTCTGGGCTTGTAAAAACTATGATGGCGATGTTCAGTCCGACATCGTAGCCCAGGGGTTTGGATCTCTTGGATTGATGACCTCCGTATTAATGACCCCCGATGGCAAAACCGTCGAATCTGAAGCAGCCCATGGAACCGTGACCCGCCACTACCGCGCCCACCAAAAGGGCGAAGAAACTTCCACCAATTCTATCGCTTCGATTTTTGCATGGACCAGAGGCCTTGCCCACCGCGCTAAATTAGATGGCAATGAGGCTTTGAAAGACTTCTCACTGACCCTAGAAAAAGTCTGCGTTGATACGGTGGAAAGTGGCAGCATGACCAAAGATTTGGCTTTGCTTATCGGCCCCGATCAACCTTGGCTATCAACAACTGGGTTTTTAGATAAGGTCGACGAGAACTTGCAAAAAGCGATGAGCTAGACTCACAATATAAAGCTAAGCTCATCATAAAAACAAAACCCATCGCCTCAAAACGATGGGTTTTTTATTTGCTGTTTATTGATTGCTGATCGCCGCTTCAATCGCGGCTAGTGCGGCTTCTGATTTGCTTCCATCGGGGCCGCCAGCTTGCGCCATATCGGGGCGTCCCCCACCGCCTTTTCCTCCAACAGCTTCAGCGGCTACACGGACATAATCAACGGCATTATGGGTACTGCTTAGATCAGAGGTAACCCCGATGCCAATCGCTGCTTTGCCCTCTTCGGTTTTCACAACAACCGCGACTATTCCTGAACCAAGGCGCTTCTTTTCTTCATCGATAACACCCTTCAAGTCCTTTGGTGAGATGCCCTCAACAACACGACCAATAAAACTAATGTTGCCGATTTTCTTTGGCGTTGCCTTGCCTCCCCCAGCACCACCCCCTGCACCACCCATTGCAAGGCGTTTTTTCACATCACTCAACTCGCGTTCCAGCTTTTTTCGATCATCAATTAGCGATGCAACAAGACCAGGAACTTTTGCAGGGGTAGATTTCAACACTGCTGCCGTTTCTCTAAGGCGCGTATCTTGCTCTTGCAAATGCAAGCGAGCAGCCTCTCCAGTCAAGGCTTCAAGGCGACGAACACCTGATGCAACCGCGCTTTCACCCAGAATGGCGACAAGTCCAATTTCACCTGTACTATTTACGTGGGTACCACCGCAAAGTTCCAAGGACCAAGGTTTATCATTTTCATCAATCCCCATGGAAACCACGCGAACCTCATCACCATATTTTTCACCAAATTGAGCCTGCGCGCCCAGTTCAATCGCATCATCGACCGCCATCAGGGTCGTGGATACTGAACTGTTTTGGCGAACATATTCATTGGTCATCAAATCAACCTGCGCCATTTCTTCATCGTCCATCGGTTTTTGATGAGAAAAATCAAAGCGCAGCCGATCGGGGGCAACAAGGGAGCCTTTTTGGGCAACATGATCACCAAGCACTTGACGCAGGGCCTCATGAACCAAATGGGTGGCCGAATGGTTTGCCTTTAACCGATTGCGACGTAGAGGTTCGACCAGCAACACAGCTCCATCCCCCACTGTTATCTCGCCCTTTTCGACTTTACCAAAATGGATGAATAACCCTTCGGCTTTTTTCTTTACGTCAGAAATCTTGACCCCATTATCATTCACTGTGAGCGTTCCTGCGTCGCCCATCTGGCCACCCGACTCCCCATAAAATGGTGTTTGGTTGAGGATAATTACGACCTCATCGCCCTGTTTTGCATTCTGGACCGGTTTCCCATCAACCACGATAGCTAGGATTGCCCCTTCGGCCTTTTCGGTTTCATAGCCAAGGAAGTCTGTTGCACCATGTTCCTCTCGTAACCTAAACCAAATCGCTTCATCTGCAGCCCCCCCCGCACCTTGCCAAGAAGCGCGCGCTTCGGCCTTTTGTCGCTCCATCGCTGTGTTATATGCTTCGGTATCGACGGTAATATCACGGCGCCGTAATGCATCTTGGGTCAGATCAAGGGGGAAGCCATAGGTATCATATAGTTTAAAAGCCGTTTCACCATCAAAACGATCGCCAGCTTTCAGATCAACAGAGGCCGTATCCAGCAAATCGAGTCCTCGTGACAAAGTCGTACGGAACCTAGTTTCCTCCAACTTCAATGTTTCACTCATCAGAATTTCACTGCGCCGCAATTCTGGAAATGCATCTCCCATTTGGCTGATCAATGCAGGAACGAGTTTCCACAGCAACGGATCTTCTGCCCCCAACAAGCTGGCATGGCGCATGGCGCGGCGCATGATCCGGCGCAAAACATAACCGCGCCCTTCATTTGAAGGTAACACACCATCTGCGATCAAAAACCCAGAGGCCCGTAAGTGGTCAGCAATCACCCTATGGCTGGCACGGGTCTTATCATTGGAACTAACGCCTGTTGCCTCTTCACTCGCGGCGATCAACGCTTTGAACAAATCAATTTCATAATTGTCGTGGGTGCCTTGTAGAACCGCCGCCAAACGCTCCAACCCCATACCGGTATCGATCGAAGGCTTTGGTAGATTAATGCGCTCCTCTACCGACACCTGTTCATACTGCATGAATACAAGATTCCATATTTCTACAAACCGATCGCCATCTTCATCGGGGCTACCTGGAGGGCCGCCGAAAATTCCCTCCCCATGGTCGTAGAAAATTTCGGAACAAGGGCCACACGGCCCCGTATCACCCATCGCCCAAAAATTATCTGAGGTGGCAATACGAATTATTTTATCTTCCGAAAGGCCTGCGATTTTCTTCCAAAGATCAAAGGCTTCATCATCCGAATGATAGACTGTGACAATAAGTTTTTTCGCATCTATACCGTATTCTTTGGTCAATAGATTCCAGGCAAGTTCAATTGCATCGGCTTTGAAATAATCTCCGAAAGAAAAATTGCCGAGCATTTCAAAAAATGTGTGGTGGCGCGCTGTATAACCAACATTGTCCAAGTCATTGTGCTTGCCTCCAGCACGCACGCATTTTTGGGAAGTCACTGCACGGGTATAATCGCGGGTTTCAAGACCCGTAAACAGGTTCTTAAATTGCACCATTCCGGCAGCTGTAAACATCAAGGTTGGGTCATTGCGGGGAACCAAAGGCGAGGAGCCCACTGCTGCATGGCCATTTTTTTCAAAATAAGAAAGAAAGGC
>JAZGFF010000183.1:0-10185 GCA_036479095.1 Rhizobiaceae bacterium
TTCATTAGCCGATAAACCTTCCAATTTTGAAGCAACATCGTTTAACCGTTCCTCTAAGCGGCTGATTGCTAAGGTTTGCGGGAGGTCATCTACAGTAACGCGAAGGGCGTCCATCTGGTTCGCAAGATTATCAACCTGAGGCATCACAGCGTTGGCAGATTGTAAGGTTGCTGAATCGAGACCCTGTGCCAATGTATCAATGCGCGTTCCTAGATCGCTCATTGATTTCTGCGAAAAAGAATCCAATTCTTTTCTTAAGGCATCAATCCGAGCATCAACGCGGGTACTCATTTCATTCGCTTGGTTCCCATTGCTTGTGGCAATTTCGCGGCGCACAGTTTGGGTCACATCCTTGCGCATAATTTGGCGCATTTTCTCAAGTTCATTTGACAGATGATCAAATGCACTTTCATCGGGTTGGGTATCGGTTTGTAGCTCAGCAATTGCTTTTGCAATTCGGTCAATTTCTTCTTGTGAGACAGTTTGCTGCACAGCCACTGGTTTAGATACTTGCTGCTTTAGGGACGATAATTCTTTCTTTAGTCCGGCAAGGTGTTTCCCAATTAAGTGCATCGCCTCATCGCTTGAGCTTGGTTGGTTTACCAGTGTAGCCGATGTGACTGGCGCAACCGGCGCAACTGCGGAGGAAGCTTGCATTTGGGCTGCCTGGTTGGCATTCAGCAATTGCTGGCGTTGCACAATTTGGGTGGCAATGGAATTTTGATCGATGGCACCTGTTGGTTGCGCAGAAGATGCTATTTGGCTGGAAAGGCGGTTTAATTGTTCCTGAAGCATTCCCATTTCACTCGTGTTCGTGACGCTTGGATTGGGGGCTGCATAGGCTGGAGCCACCGCGTTCATCGGCGCGTTCATCTGAGGCGCATAGGCCATCGGCGGAACAAAGGCTGAAGCCGTAGGTTGGGTACCAACCATCTTCACTTCTATAGCCTCAATGGCCCGTTTGAGATTGACCAATCTTTCAGCCTCTGAGCCTGCGCCCATCGGAGATGTCATTAGGGGATTGGTGCCGTATTGTCCGGTATATGCTTGACGCATTCTACTATTCTCACTCTATCATCCCGCGACTCGCGCAGAAACCACACTTCGCCCTTAAGAACGGGCAATGATTCCCACCATTTTCGCTAATCATGGTAAACAGGGCGTTAATTATTCTCGATTCATCGTGGAAAATTCAAATGAGAAGAAGGCCTTGCGGTTTTCCAAGTGTTTCTTCATCAGATAAATTTGACTTACCTTATAATTACCCTAAATATCACAGTAATACTGTATGCTAGCAGCATGTTCCACGGGGGGATTAATGTTTGCATCAATATAATGGATCAAAATGCATGAATGAAGCTCTCATCACCGATGCTAAAAGTAGCATGCCGATCGTAAATACTGCCGAAGGCACTCATTCTAGCAAACAGATTTTCAAGATTGGGGATCTAGCCCGCGAATTTGATGTAACATTACGCACCTTGCGCTTCTATGAAGATCGCGGGTTGATACGGCCCACTCGTGTTGGCACCACACGGCTTTATTCCATAACCGATCGTGAACGGTTACGCATAGCGCTCTTTTGCAAACGTATTGGGCTCACTCTAAACGATATCCGCAAAGTATTGGAACTACACGACGAAGAAGATCTGGCTACTGCAGAGCAGCAAATTTTTCTCATCTACAGTTCTCAACTTGATATCCTTAGGCAACAGCACCTAGAGACTGGCCGAGCCATTTCCGACTTAACAGGCAAAATCGAGCAATTGAATGCTAATTCGGACAATAGTAAATAGTCTGTTTGGCCTTTGGAAGCTTGGCAGTGGCAATCCTAAAATGTTTATGAAGAGCAAATTATGGTCACAAGTGGCCGTTCGCTTTCTCGCAATAGTTTTTGTTTTTTTCAATAGTATCTCTCCTGCCCATGTGCAGGAAACCCCAGTGATTCCTTATTTCTGGGATTCTCTTGAGCGCTTCATTAAGCCAAACGTTAAAGACCTACCTCGTTTAAAGTTCCTCACGACTACGGATTTCCCGCCTTTCTCATTTATTGATAAAAACAAACGCCTTTCAGGCTTCCATGTCGATTTGGCCCGCGCTATTTGTGAAGAACTTGAAGTTATTTCCGTCTGCCAAATACAAGCCTTGCCCTTTGACCAACTCCAAGCAGCATTGAAGGCCGGGAAGGGCGAGGCATTACTGAGCGGCCTAGCCATTACCGAGGAAAATCGCAAAGAGCTGATATACTCCCGCCCCTACTTTAGGCTGCCGGCTCGTTTTGTTGGGCTAAATAACAACCAACTACGGGAGCCTTTGATATCCGCATTGGCTGGTAAGTCTGTGGGGATAGTGGATGGCACAGCGCATGCAGCCTATGCAAAAGCATTTTTCGGCGATATGCGCTTACAATTATTTGAAACGCAATCCGCGGCCCTAAGCATTCTTCAAGAAGGGAAAGTGGATGCGGTGTTTTCTGATGGCTTAAGCCTGTCCTTTTGGTTGCAAAAGGAACTGGGGCGTAGCGAACAATCAAAGAAACTAACCTGCTGCAAATTTATCGGTGGTGCTTACCTATCACAGGTCTATTTTAATAATGCCTTGAGCATTGCCCTGGTTAAGGGGAACGAGGAACTAGAAAGCGCAATAAATTTTGCTTTGCACTCTATCAGCCAAAAGGGAAAATTTTCCGAACTTTATCTTCGTTATTTCCCGATTAGTCTTTACTAAGAACTAGATAAATTATCTTAGCTAGGCGCTTTGGTGCCTTGCTCGGGCTGCCAACTCAAGCGCGGCACAGGTCAGCTTATCAATATTCAAATGATTGCGTAACAATTGTAAAAACCGCACTTCTTCAGCTGAAACAGTTAAATCGGCTGCGGCTATCTCTGCGGCTAAGACATAAGCCGTTTCCTGTAAATTTTGGGGCAGACCACCCGCCATAGACAGGATAGTTTCCAAGCCCTCTTCCGCTTGTAAAATATCCCTGCAAGCTTTTGCAGCGTTGACCAATTGATCTGATGTATACTTTTCAAATATTGGAAGCGTTTTGACAATGTTACCAATTTTCAGCATTTCATTATCGCTCATATTGCGATCAGCGGCTGAAATGGAAACCATCACGTAAACGAGAGTGTCTTGGACTGAAATAGCATTCATTGAAATTGGCCTTAGGTGCAAATGTCTGTGTTGCTAAGGTATGGTTCCTCGAGGTCAGTTTCAACCACAAATGTACACGCGGCGTTCATGCGATTAGAGTTGACGCAAAGGTGACGCGGTCATAGGTTCCGCCGCATAGATAGATTGTGCATTTTGCGCGGTGGATTTCTCCAAAAATAAGAACAGACAAATGACCAATTCCGCATTTCCAAAACTCGATACTTCCCCTGAATTTGTGGAAGCGGCTAAGGCCAGCAAAGCGTGGCCGTTTGAAGAAGCACGTAAGGTCGTGAAGCGTTATCAACGGGACGGCTTTCCCGATGAGGTGTTGTTTGAGACCGGCTACGGCCCCTCTGGTTTGCCTCACATTGGAACCTTCGGCGAAGTTGCCCGCACATCGATGGTCATCAATGCGTTTCGTTTGTTGACTGAAGACAAGGTTCCCGTGCGGCTTTTATGTTTTTCAGACGACATGGATGGCATGCGGAAAATTCCTGCGAATGTTCCAAATCAAGAATTGTTGGAGGAACATTTGGGTAAGCCTTTGACTGTGGTTCCTGACCCATTTGGAGACGAGTACCCTTCCTTTGGCGCGCACAATAATGCGCGGTTGAAAGCCTTCCTCGATAAGTTCGGTTTTAACTACGAGTTCGCAAGCTCCACTGAATATTACAAGCGCGGTGATTTTGATGACATGCTCAAACGCTGCGCTGAGAAATATGATGAGATCATGGGGGCGATGTTACCAACACTCGGCGAAGAACGTCGCGCCAGTTACAGCCCATTTCTGCCGATTTCACCAACGACAGGGCGCGTGCTTTATGTGCCGATGAAAAACGTCGATGCAGTTGCTGGCACGGTTACTTTCGATGATGAAGATGGAAGTGAAGTGACGCTCCCAATCACTGGCGGCAACGTCAAACTGCAATGGAAACCAGACTTTTCTATGCGCTGGGCAGCCCTTGGTGTCGATTTTGAAATGTACGGCAAGGATCACCAAAACAACAGCCAGCTTTACGATAAAATGTGCCGTATCCTCGGCGCCCGCGCCCCTGAGCATTTTATCTATGAATTGTTTCTGGATGAGAACGGCGAGAAAATTTCTAAATCAAAGGGCAATGGCATTACCATGGAGCAATGGTTGACCTACGCTTCGCCTGAGAGCCTTTCATTGTTCATGTACACCAAACCAAGAACGGCAAAGCGCTTGTTCTTTGATGTGATACCCAAGCAAGTGGACGAGTATTTTCAGCATCTAGCGGGCTACCATAAGGCCGAAGATGCAAAGACTATGTTGAACAATCCGACATGGCACATTCACGCAGGCAATCCACCAAAGCTTGATATGCCAGTGCCGTTTTCAATGTTGCTCAATTTGGTCAGCGCATCGAACGCCTCCGATAAAGAAACTCTTTGGGGTTTCATCAGTCAGTACGATGCGAAAGCCACGCCAGAGAACAACCCAAAACTTGATGAGCTTGTCAGCTACGCGATCAGTTATTTTGAGGATTTCGTGAAGCCAAATAAATCGTTCCGAGCCCCAACCGACCAAGAACGCAAAGCGATGGATGACCTCGCTAATCGTCTTGATGGAATGGCCACCGATAGCGATGGGGAAGCTTTGCAAACTGAAGTTTACGCCGTCGGTAAAGACCATAATTTTGAGAACCTACGTGAGTGGTTCCAAGCGCTTTACCAAGTGTTGCTCGGCCAAGACCAAGGCCCAAGATTCGGCTCCTTCACTGCGCTTTACGGCAAGGATCAAACGGTTGTGATGATAAGGGAAGCTTTGGCGCGGGGTTAGATTTTTTTGCACTCACGGCAGGCTTGCTGCGCAAACACCTGCGGGGACGCGACAAGATTCTTGTCGGCTCGCTCTTCGCTCTCTTGGTGATCCTATATTAAGTATTCCCACGGCGCGAACAGCGCCCGCGAAGCGTTTCGCGCGCCCATGCAGGTGTTTGCGAAGCAAACTACCGTGAACGCAAATCCTATTGACTAGCCCAAACGATCCGCGCCACCCAATCCACATCCACTAATTCAAAAATGCGGTTTTCGTGTTCGGGGTTGAGCGAGTCCAACTCGATTACTTTTGCAGTTTTGCGTGAGAGCACCTTAGCCATTACTTCCCCTTCATGGGTGCGTAGAACAACCCTGTCACCGCGCCTAATTGAGGCGTTGGGGGAAACAATGATGCGATCGCCATCGCGGTAAAGCGGTAACATGCTGTCGCCTGAAATCTCCAAAGCGTAAACTGAATCCCCATCTGGGCGCGGAAAATCAACCGCATCCCAGCCTTCTCCTGTTGGTAGCCCTGCATCATCAAAGAACCCACCGCTACCTGCTTGAGCAAGGCCAAGGAGAGGAACTGAAAAAGGGATTCGATAGGTTGGGGGCAACTCTTCGGCAAAACCAATTTGGTTCAGTCCCGCCTGCCCCAATCCGGATATACCACTATCAAAGCTACTCCTACCACCGTCGATACCTCCTTCAATTAAGGTCATGAAATTTTCCATAGTGGAATTAGTCGCTTGCATGATTTTAGAAAGTGATTCAGTGGAGGGCCAGCGCTGACGGCCAGCAACGGTGATCCGTTTGGATTTGTTAAAGGTGGTTGAGTCTAACCCCGCATTTCGCGCCAATCGCGAGACTGACATATCGTTTTGCTGCGCGAGTGCATCAATTGCCGCCCATACTTGCCTGTGAGAGAACATTTATTCACCAGAATTCGTAAAGGAATATTATCCTATAATAAACATAGTATTGGGCGATGTCTAGGGGTGTTGCCCCAGAACTTATGCATTGTCTGGAGGGGATATTTTACCCAGTACAGATTTGAGCAACTTACCAATGATGGGAAGTCTTGTCAGTTTTCGTAGGGCGAGTAATCCACTTTTTACTAGGGGCCTGATGATACCGATCCATAGTTGAAGCCATATTTTACCGCGAAGTGAAAGCGCATCTTGGTAACGAAATAGTGGTGTTTTCTTTGTCGTCCAAAGAGTTTTGAAATGTGTTGGATACCCTAAAAAATTTACGCAATTCATGCCGTCATTAATTGATTGTTGAATTGAAAACTGATGTAGCATCGTGCCTGGAGAAACTTCAGAATACGCATCAGAGTAGGTAGACAGATAACAATGACGCATATTGCGGCCCACAAGATTGATCCCGATGGCAATGGTTTTGTTACCTGATTTTAGAACCTCTGCTTCCATTTCAAACCCGCCTTCAAAGGGAACAATCCCTTGGAGGAAAATATCGACCCCACCACTAGAAAGACCAGCTGACACCATACCATTGTGAACCAACCACTCCCTCTTCAAAACTAAGGCATCTCGAACTGCCGCCTTGAATTCAGAAGAACCTGCTTGAAAACGTTCAAAATTGATTGTGCCGTGACTTTTAAGGCGATTCAGTTTTCGATTGTAATCTTTACGCCGATTTTTCTTTAGCCCAGCAATATAATCTTCTGCCTGCCAGATACCTGGCCACGTTACCATCGACATTACATCTGCTGGATCTGGCGATAGGAGAGAGGTGTCCAAGGCTTCCGTTAAGATCGTATTTTCAGGCAGCGGCCCAAGGGCAACGACATCAGCGTCAGTCAACATTGCAGCTTGCGCGATACAAAGGCGTAAGCCATCTCGGCAATCAACACCTGCCATCGTGATAGCATTGGCAATTTGGCTATGGGGCTCTCCAAATAGGGTCAGAACTTTCGCCCCCATATGGGTACTAACCATCATTGGAAGAATGGCAACCAGAGTCTCACCCCTGGAGATGAAGAAGATACGAGGTTGCGGGAGGCCATTTTTTTTACCACAAAATGCTGCTGCCCAACTCTTGCACCATGCGTAGCTTTGAAATGCTGCAAGGGGGTCAATGCACTCCCGCTCAAGCGCCAGCCATGCATGGGCGTGGTTACGCATATCGGCTAAACTATTAAGAGTCTCAATTTTCCATAGGCCAGTGGGCTGCACCCTATCAGGCTGCAAGCTATATCCATCGATAACTGATTGATCGTTAGCTTGTAACAAAGAACCGTTCCACACTTTCCATTAGGCCGTCAGCTTACACCATTGCTTCTTAACAATTGTGGTTTTGAACGGGCGAACTTGTTGCGTGGTTAATACGATCCTTAAATTAGGCGGCTTTTTTTTGCTTTTGCTTCCCAAAACCACCGTAAAATGTCTCACCATTTTTAGCCATTTGGTTGATGAGTTTGATCGGTTTAAAGTGATCGCCATATTTCTTAGCAAGCTGACGTGCCCGTTTTTGGAAAGCAATCAAGCCAACTTCATCAATGAAAGACAAAGGGCCACCTGTATAAGGTGCAAAGCCGAAGCCAAGAATAGCGCCAACATCCGCCTCACGAATGTCGGTTACAACACCTTCTTCCACGGTGCGGGCGGCTTCCATAGCGATGGTATAGAGGTAGCGATCTTTCAAATCTTGAATTGAAACATCGTCCGGGTTTTGTTGCTCGAACATTTCTTTCAACTCAGGCCAAAGCGTAGCTTTTGCAGGTTTTGGGGGATAATCGTAGAAGCCTTTTCCAGCTTTTTTACCAACACGACCATGGTCGTCCACCATCATATTAACAAGCTTCACATGGCGCGGGTCGATAGCATCTTCACCAAGATCAGCAATGGTTTGCTTGATAACTTTTTGTGAGAGGTCAACCGCCACCGCATCGTTCAATGTCAGCGGGCCAACGGGCATGCCGGCAGCTTTTGCCACATTGTCTATCATCGGAACGGGCACGCCTTCAACAAGCATATTCCAAGCTTCATTCATGTAGCGCATGACACAACGGTTGACGTAGAAGCCACGTGTATCGTTGACCACAATCGGCGTTTTCTTAATCGCCAAGACGTAATCAATCGCCATCGCCAAAGCTTTGTCACCAGTATTTTTCGCCATGATGATTTCAACAAGCATCATCCGATCAACGGGGGAAAAGAAGTGAATGCCGATGAAGTTTTTGGCGTTCTTAGAGCTCTGCGCCAATTCTGTAATCGGAATTGTTGAGGTGTTGGAGGCAAAGATACAATCTTTGCCCGTAGCCGCATCAACCTGTTCGGTCACGGATTTCTTGACGCCCTTATCTTCAAACACCGCTTCAACAATCAAATCGCAATCATCGAGTTTGCTATAATCTGTTGTCGGAGTGATGAGGTTAAGCAATGCGTCTTTCTTTTCTTGTGTCGAATGGCGGCGTTTAATGGCCTTATCCAAAAGATCAGCAGAATGAGCCTTGCCCTTGTCGGCAGCTTCTTGATCGCGGTCGATGAGAATAACTTCAATGCCAACTTTCGCGGTGACATAAGCAATGCTTGCCCCCATGAAACCTGCACCGATAACACCAATTTTCTTGGGTTTATTCTCAGGCACATCAGGACGGCGCGCGCCTTTGTTCAACTCTTGCAAGTTCATAAACAAGGAGCGGATCATCGCACGGGCTTCAGGCGTGGTTAGCGTGTTTGTAAAGTAACGGCTTTCAACTTTCAGCGCCGTATCCATCGGCAATTGCAGGCCCTCATAAACGCATTTCATTATGTTGATGGCGTTTGGATAATTGCCGTAGGTTTCTTTACGCAATAGCGCGTTGCCAGCCGCAATCATTTGAACGCCACCGGGCGACCATAAATTCAATGGTGCTTTGAAACCTTTTTCATCCCAAGGTGCCTTGGCTTTCAACCCATCACGGATCAATTGCTTAGAACGTTCCACAACGTCAGCCGCGGGAACAATCTCGTGCACCAAGTTCAGTTGCAAAGCTTTCTTCGGACGGTGCGCCTTGCCTTGCAGCAACATTTGCATGGCGTCCTGCGGGTTGACCAAACGAGCAACGCGCTGGGTTCCGCCGCCACCAGGCAATAGACCAACTTTAACTTCTGGAAGACCAACGGTAACGCTTTCATCATCGTTCAAAACGCGGGCGTGACAAGCCAACGCGATCTCAAGGCAGCCGCCAAGAGCCATGCCGTTAATTGCACATACCCAAGGTTTGTCACCCACTTCAATGCTGCGCAATGTGCGGTTCAAACGGTGGGCGTTGTGGAACAAAAGTTCCATCGCAGCCTGTTCGTCTTTGGCGTTCATTTCAGCGTGGGTATCCAACATGCCTTGCAACATGGTGAGGTCAGCCCCCGCGCCAAACGCTTTTTTACCAGAGGTGAGTACCACCCCTTTAACGGCTTCATCGGCAGCGGTTTTTTCAATGAGAGCTTCAAGCTCAACCATCACCTGCTCATCAATAACATTCATCGAACGGCCCGGCATGTCCCAAGTAATCAGTGCAATGCCGTCGCTATCAATTTCGAGTGTAAAATTTTTCATGGTTTTGTTCCTTGTTCTATCTATCAATCCTTGAAGCCAAAGGCGTATTCAGGATAAAATTCTAATTATAAATCTGGTCAAACAAATCTTCCCATTTTGGGTTCGCGTTTTCGATGAGTTCAATTTTTCGTTTTCTCAGATGTTTTTTAACTGCTTTCTCCCGCTTGATAGCGATGGTGATATTTTCTAGATGTTCAAACCAAACTAAAGTTTTGCATCCATATTTAGAAGTGAATCCAGGATAAATATCATTGCGATGTTCCCAAACACGGCCTTGTAGATCTGATGTGTCGCCAGTGTAGATCGTGCCATTTTTCTTAGATGCCATAATGTAAACGTAGCCACTCATTTAATGCCTTTATTATCGTCATCCTCGAATGTGTCGCAGACACACTTCGGGGATCCAGAATATTTTCACACCGTTCATTATCGCCGCTAACCTCTGGATCCCCGAACTGGGCTGCGCCCATTCGAGGATGACGGAGATCGGGGTGATCGTGTTCCTTACACCCGTTCAATAATTGTTGCTGTGCCCATGCCACCGCCGATGCAGAGGGATACGAGAGCCGTGTTGAGATCGCGCCGTTCTAGCTCGTCTAGAACCGTGCCCAAGATCATCGCGCCAGTTGCGCCCAAGGGGTGACCCATGGCGATTGCGCCGCCGCAGACGTTCATTTTATCGCG
>JAZGFF010000184.1:0-8138 GCA_036479095.1 Rhizobiaceae bacterium
AACTATCAAGGCAAATACCTTAGCGGTGAGTTTGGAAAAGACCATCGTCATGTGCTCGTTCTCTCGTTCTGGAACACCAAGGGTGCCCGCTTGTGACAAGGACGCTGCCTCGGCAGCGCCGATTGAATTTGTTTAGCTACTTATTTGTTCATCCAAAATTGGTTTTTCAACTGCCTTCGCTGTCACCGCATCCATAATACTGGCGGGGCGAGGCAATGGCTTTTCAAACCAACCCAACAACGGCATCACAATCAAGAAATGGAAGAAGTACCAAAAGGTCGTTGCTTTCATCAAAGGTATCCAAATGCCCTCCGCAGGCCGCGAACCAAGATAACCTAAAAAGATATAGTTGATGATGAACAACCAAAAGAATATTTTGTACATAGGCCGATAGTTCGCCGAACGTACATCGGATGTATCCAACCACGGCACAAAGAACAGCACCAGCACTGCGCCAAACATCGCAATCACACCACCCAGTTTTGAATCAATCAAAACAATATCTGTGAACGGGATTCCGATATTGAAATCCACAGCACGAAGCACCGCATAATAAGGTAAGAAGTACCACTCAGGCACAATATGCGCTGGCGTTTGCAATGGGTTAGCCGGAATGTAGTTATCTGCATGGCCAAGATAGTCAGGCATAAAGAAAACAAAATAAGCCATCAAAATCATGAACATCACTAATGCAAATGAATCTTTCAACGTCGCATAGGGGGTGAAAGGAATAACGTCCTGATCAGACTTAACTTCAACTCCCGTAGGGTTGGATTGCCCTGTAACATGCAAAGCCCATACGTGAAGGATTACAACACCTACAATCATGAAGGGTAGCAAGTAGTGAAGCGAGAAGAAGCGGTTCAGCGTTGCATTTCCAACTGCATAACCACCCAAAAGATATTCACGAATTGTCTCACCAACCACTGGAATGGCCGAGAAGAAGTTGGTGATCACCTGCGCTCCCCAATAGGACATTTGTCCCCAAGGAAGCACGTAGCCCATGAAGCCGGTGGCCATCATCAAGAGGAAGATGACAACACCCAATATCCAAAGCACCTCGCGCGGTGCCTTATAGGAGCCATAGTAAAGCCCCCTAAATATGTGGATATAAACAGCGAAGAAAAACATCGACGCGCCAACCGCATGCCAGCTTTGCAACGTGTTACCATAGCTCACATTACGACGAAGCAAATGCACGCTCTCGAAAGCCAAAGAAACATCAGCCGTATAGTGCATGGCAATAACAACGCCAGTGATGATTTGAGAAATCAACATCACCATCAAGATGCCGCCAAACGTGTACCAGTTATTCAAATTACGCGGTACGGGATACGAGACAAAACTATCGTGCATCAACCGTGCAATGGGTAGACGTGCATCCATCCATTTGCCAAAGCCGCTCGTCGGATTATAGGTGGAATGTCCGCTCATCGCTTAGGCCCCCTTCTTATCTAGGCCGATGATAAGTTTATCAGCACTTACAAAATCAAATGGTGGAAGCGGCAAATTTGTCGGCGCTGGCCCTTTAAGAACACGACCAGTCACATCAAATTTAGAACCGTGGCAAGGACAAAGCCAGCCCTCAAGCCCGACGTCAACTTTTGTTGGAATACACCCAAGATGGGTGCAACTCGCACTGACAATCGTCCATTCGGCAGCGCCCCCTGAAGGAGCAGCTATGCGCGCCTTCGCCTCTTGAAAATCACGGAACTCGTCGAGAGACGCATTTGTTGCTGCAGTAATTTCGGCCTTTGTTAAATGCCGCACAAAATAAGGTTTACTGCGCCAAACCACGGTGAGTTGCATACCAGGTTCAACAGAAGAGACATCGATCTCCACCGGCCCACCAGCTGCTTGAACCTGTTTGTTTGGTCCCATTTGGCTTACCAAGGGCCAAGCAATTCCCCCAACTGCCACAGCGCCAGCTGCACCAGTAGCAATATAAAGAAAATCGCGGCGGTTCTCATCGCCCACGTGCGCTTCACTCATGGAATAATCCTATCCAGTTTATTATCCATAGCGGCTCTTACCAGCACAACAAATTAAGAATCCATTGTGATACTAACAATTGCGATACTAACAATAGCCTACTGTAGTGTTTCTCTAAGCTCTAATCACAGCATTTGTCCAGTTGGTTTCAAGCGCTTATGACAATAAGTCGCAACTTTTTTTAGCAAATGCTAATTTAGCAACAGAAATCACGTAAAATCGAAGATAAACCTCAAGATTTCACTGGCCTTGAACATATATTATGAATTAGGTTTCCTTTTTTAAACGAACCACAAGGCCATTCTTCTTCAAGGACAACTCTGGGTTATTGACTTCGATATCTAAAGAGATTGCCATGTAACCCCGTTCTATTTCTTGCGCAAAAGTATCACAAACAACGTCGAAGACTGCTTGGCCAGCACGTTTTTGTGTGGGCAAATCTCGACCCGCACCGATTCGCATGATGATAGCAACAAACCGATTATCGGGGTGGCCATCAGCCACCGCACAGATAGTAACGGGATGCATACGCACCCGCGTACCAGCAAGAGGAAAAATTCCGGTTGCAACCGCTGCATCAGCCATTGCCTGCGCCAGCTTCTGCATATCATGCGATGCTAATAGCTCAGCCGAATGTTCAACGATCATATGGGGCATGACACCTCTCCTCCCAAAATATTATTAACGTGTTAAATAAATTACAAGTGCTATTTTTAAGTGATAACAATTCTTACTTCATTATGACCCTATGTGTTGGCCAAATTGGCCACAACGTTTTCAATCATTCGCATTCCCGCATCTTGCCCCAAACTCATGATGCTTTCTGGGTGAAATTGAACAGCAGCTACTCGTTCACTCTCGTGTTCAATCGCCATGATCACCCCATCCTCTGTTTCAGCGGTCACCCTAAACTCTTTTGGCAGGGTTTCACGATCGGCATATAAGGAGTGATACCGACCAACCGTCACATGCTGATCCATTCCTGAGAAAACCAAGGAGTTTTCTCTTACTTCTATTCGTGAAGGTTTGCCATGCATTGGGTCTTCAAGCTGTGCCAATTGACCACCATAAGCTTCTGTCAAAGCCTGCAACCCTAAACAAACTCCAAATATCGGCAGCTGGTGTTTCCGAACCAGCTTAATCGTTGCAGCACAATTGAAATCTGTTGGATTGCCAGGCCCCGGCGATAAGACAACTAGATTTGGTTCAATCTTCTTCAAATCATCTGGGCAGATCGGAGAGCGCAGCGTGGTGACATGCGCTCCTGTTTGCCTAAAGTAGTTCGCCAACGTGTGCACGAAGCTATCCTCATGATCGACAAGTAATATCCGCACCCCATCCCCAACCTTTGAGGCCTTACGACCAGTGCCCGTCGCATTACCAAGGGTTGTATCCCGAATCGCACTTAGCATCGCAGAAGCCTTAAGCTCAGTTTCCGCCTCTTCCTCTTCTGGAATACTGTCATTGAGTAAGGTTGCCCCAGCGCGGACCTCAGCAATACCGTTCTTGATACGTACGGTACGCAAGGTCAGGCCAGTATTCATATCACCGTTAAATCCAACCATCCCAACTGCACCGCCATACCAAGCGCGGGCAGATTTTTCGTTTTCCTCAATAAACCGCATTGCCCAAAGCTTTGGTGCTCCGGTGACGGTAACAGCCCAAGCATGGGACAAAAAGCCATCGAAGGCGTCCATATCTTCCCGCAAACGACCCTCGATATGATCAACCGTATGAATAAGCCGAGAATACATTTCTATTTGTCGGCGGCCAATTACCTTAACCGAACCTGGCTCACAAACGCGACTTTTGTCATTGCGATCGACGTCAGAGCACATGGTCAATTCGGATTCATCTTTTTTTGAGTTCAATAGCGTCAAAATTTGTTCGCTATCTTCAATAGGGTCTTTCCCGCGCTTAATGGTTCCAGATATTGGACAAGTTTCGATACGCCTTCCCTGCACCCGGACAAACATTTCCGGGCTCGCTCCCACCAGGTATTCCGCCTCCCCCAAATTGATGAAAAACGAATAGGGCGATGGATTAATTTCTTTCAACTTACGAGAGATGGCAGAGGGAGAATTTTGGCACCGCTCGGTAAATACCTGCCCCGGAACTACTTCAAACAAATCACCTTTGACAAACTTCTCTTTGGCTTTTGCAACCAATCTTGCATATTCACCCGGCTCATGATCTCCCCTACCGGGCTCATGGCTTGCTGGTACAAATGGAACTTTTTCACCCGTTCTTTTTAAACCGGCGGTTGTAGTAGAACCATCAAAAGTAAATTCATAACGCTCATGCCAAGCCTCAGCGGCATGATGATCAACCATCAAAATTTCATCAGGCAAAAACATGACCATATCACGCTGATCATCGGGGCGATGTTGACTTAATTTAATCGGATCAAATTGAAAACACAGATCGTAACCAAAGGCACCGTATAGGGCGAGGCTTGGATCAGCATCACTCCGGAACAAATCAACAATTGCCCTAAGAACGGAAAATACAGTTGGTGACCGTGAGCGCATTTCTTCACTCACCACCCCTTCTTGCTCTTTCACTGTAAGATGAGCAATCCCAGTGTCTTGGGATATCTTTGCCACGTGCTCATGGTTTTTTAAAACCTCACAAATCGCCTTTAAAATAATTTCGCCGCGATAATTATACGCCTCTATCTTTACATTCCGCCCCTTAGAAGAAATTCCAAGCGGCGGATCGATCATCGCTGTATCCCAACGCGTATAGCGACCTGGGTATTCGTAGTTCGATGAAAAAACTGCACCCCGCCGCTCATCCAACCGCTCGACATAGCTTGAAACTGCATCTGCATAAGGTGTTGGGAAGCGCTCCCGTTTAATATGGACGCCGCCCTCTGTTTGATATTCAAATACCTTGTTTTCGCTCTTCGCCGTGTTTTTGCTCTTCGCCGTGTTTTTACTCTTCATTGTATCAACTCGCATTTACAACCGGTTTGCAGCCAACTGCGGACATAAAAAAACCGCCCGATGAACTGGGCGGCTTGGGTGAATTCAAAATAAAACACTTTCCCGTGGCCGCCGTTAGCGAACCCACCACCAAAGAATGTTTTTGTTTAAATTTTTCATGGGCACTTCGTAGCCCTGCTAGCGAAGAAAAACAAGCGAGGAATTGTATCGACGAATTGGAAAGGGATAGAAACCGCGTTCCTGATTACTAGAAGGGTCACAGAATCGCGGTTTCTTTGCCGTCCCACGATACCCAGTGCTCCTGTCTATTGGGGCAGTCAAAAGCAGTAAGGGTAAAGATGGTATGAGAATCCGGATCGGGCGGATTGATCCGGATTCTCAATTTACCCGTAAGTTACGGGCTCATACTGCGCTGAGGAAAAGCAGGGGATCAGCAGCAGTATAATCTCTTTACCATCAGTGCGAATCAGATATGATTGCACTGACCGATAAATACATCTTTAGGTTGTAAGTGTAAACAAATTACTACCATAAGTAGAATTTTGTTTACAAAAATCTATGCTATTTATTTATCTACGATAATTCAGCTACTTAGCGGTCGAGTACATCCCGAACTTCCACCATATTTGAGCGCACCCGCAGCACATAGAACCCAATGGTTGCTAGGTGAGTCGGCATAATCCAGCCATCCTCTGCGCCATTTGAGATAATAAAGGGTCTGATAGCCAGCGCCCCATTTACTTGATTCTCCATCCGCGTCCACAATGGACCAAGCCCGCGATTTTTTACCACATCAGCAAAATCAGATCGCATTGCTTTCAATAAACCAGAATAGGCGTAAAGTTGGCCGTAGGCGAACCAAAAACGATCATCTGCACGACTATCAAACCAGCCACTATCGAAGTTTTCAGAACGTTTCAGCAAGATATCAGATGTCGAGCCTATATCACTTGTGATCCTATCCAAGAGCTGAATTAAATTATCAGCGCGAGCATCAAATAAAGCCTCACACTTGCCCAACCGATCATTAAATTTGGAAAGGGAAATCTGTGCCTCACGGTAATAGCTCGGTGTGGGTATCTGAAAACCAAGCGGGTTCAGTCCAAAATACCAAGTATATTCATCGAACTGTAATTTACCCCGCGCTTTTTGCAGGCTTTTATCAACCTGGCTGGTTCCCCGAATACGCCCTAGGCGGTCCACCAATTCCACCCCAATACGGCGTGTAGCCTGGTGGATACCGCGTTGAAAGCTTGCTTGGTCATCTAAGTAAGGTGTGTGATCCCAACTGACACCAAACAAGCCCATTTTATAAAGCAACATGGATGAAATCCATTTGTTTTCATTGACGGTATGATCGATCAAATCCGATGTCACTTGAACCACGGCTGAAGGTTGGCATTTCTTTTCATCCCCATCAGATGCCCCATCGCCCGAAAGGGTAATTCGGGGTTGAAAATTATACTCATTTGCATAATTGGGATTAAATCCAGCCCATCGTTGTGTCTGATAAATAAAATACCCGTACCCGACAGCCAGGGCCAAAAGTAGCAAACCAATGGGGGCTTTGATCATCCAGCCACGCCTTTTATACCATTTTGTAAATGCAACAAACGGCCACAAAAGGCCGGCTATCATCCAGCCTATTCCACGGCCAATACGATTAAATATCATTGTAAAAAATTCGATCACAGGATCAAGCATAGTGGTACATCCTCGTTTTGGCTCTGGTTATTCACCGTGCATCCCATAGCGCAAACGGCGCAGTTCTTCTTTATTATCTAGATAGGTCGCTAGCACCCGTTCTACAACTTTTTCTCTCAAACCTTCGCCCCAACCCTCATAGTCTTTATAAAACGCCGGTTTGTTAAAAATAAACCGTGAAACAAAATCAAAGGGCACGTAGTCTGAAATCAACCGATTAACCAGCCACTGATCATCATGACCCGGCTTGGCGCGCGATAGGATAAAACGCCCCCGTCCATCCATTTCATGAAGATCAACTTCCGCCCAAGATTCAAATTCCCGTTGGGCCCATAAAAGAAATGGCAACGTTCCTTCTTTTTCAACCAGCTTTGAATGGGAGTTGACCCATGATTTCATCCACCGCCTTGAACCCGTATTATGGTTCTTTTTCGGCTCGGCATGATAAGCCAACATCGTCACCAACATTTCGATACGGTGCATGAGATAATTTGACCGCTCAATCCACGATCCACGGGGCAAATCTATCCGGCCCGTTTCAACCAAAAACTGGTAAACCAACTCGGCGTCATTACGATCAATATAACTAACCTGCCAAGGCCGTGATCTACGAAAACCGGGTGCTGCTGGGTCACCAATAACGGTGGTCTGATCGGCATCGATAAAGACATAAACCCCACCAAAATGGCTCGACCAAAATGTATTGTGGCGAAACACCACTTCAGTTGGGACGAGGTTGTTGTTACGAATATCCCCTGTTTGTTTGGCCAGTCGCACCATTTCATCAAGCAGTTCATTATCGCGCCAGGCGTTTGGCTGCTTCTTCAATTTATCCATCAGCAGTCTTAAATCCAGCGCCTGTTGGGCGAGATTTTTACCCGTGAAAACTTTGAATTCCACCTGCTCAATCGTCAACAAATCATCAATGTCGTGAACCTCAAGAACTGAATCTTCTATTTCTCCGTAAATCACATCTTTAATCGTAAGCGCATTGATCGCACGACGATTGCCATCAAAGAATTGATGCATCAATTTCCCCGTATTAGAAAAAGCGGTATGAACCACAGGCAATTCTATTTGATTTGGGGAGAGGACAATAAATCTACGATTCACCCCATGGGGATCAAGATATTGTTCGTCTTTTAAATCCTTTGCTACCTCTGGTGAGTAGCCGATCATATCAATACGAAATGATTTCAGCTTGGTTTTCTTCAAACCAAAGCCCTTCAAAGCTTGATTGTAGCGCTCCACTAAATGAGGCTCGCTGACCTCCATCATACGCCCATAAATGAGCTGTGAGTCTTCGAGGCGGTTCATCCGCACAGCCCTCCCAACTCAACCATTCCAATGTCCGCTTTCTTTCATCGCGGCGATTTCAGCGATTGCTCGTTCCCGCTGTCTTTCACGACGAATAATCACCGCCACGGCAGCAGCGTCGCTCTTATAAGTGTATCGGAATTCAGAATCAGCATAGCGATTAATTTCTTGCATCAC
>JAZGFF010000185.1:0-7877 GCA_036479095.1 Rhizobiaceae bacterium
TCCAATTGTGCTGAATCTGGCGAGCGCAATCCTTTCACCATGCCAACGACAACGGGGAAGAATGACAGGTAAGTTGAGATCAACGCTTTGGGCAAAAGCCCCTGAATACCGGCAGCATTCAACACCACAATAATCATCGGCGCGATGGCGAGAATGGGAATTGTTTGCGAGGTAATCACCCACGGCATAACCGATTTATCCATCGCCTTGTTGTGCACAATGCCCACTGCCAGCGCGATGCCCAAGGCTGTACCAATAATAAAGCCCAGCAAAGTAGTCGAGAGGGTGATCCAAGCATGATAAATCAACGAGCGTTTGGAAGTGACTTTCTTCAACACGGTCGTCTTATATATTTCTGCAACCACCTGATGGGGCGCTGGAAGCACAGGCCGCTTTTGCGCCATCGTGTTTTTTACCAATTGAGAGAATGCTGGCGGATTGGTTTTCGCCCGCTCCGCTTGGTCATACTCAAACGGCGCATTCATCCACACAACGCTTGCATACCAAATGGCAACAATCACCGCGAGCACGGTAAGCACAGGAATGGTTTTTCCGGTTTTTGTCATTTGGCTCCCCCCCATTTCATCAGCAAAGTGGGCACACCTTCTTCTGTGTTGTAGTCTCTTCCGTTCACATCTTCTGCAAAACCTTCACGTTCATAAAATTTCTTGGCTAGAGTATTGGGTGCAAACACTGTGAGCCACACTAGGTCTGTTATTCGCTTCTTTGCCTCATTCAAAAGCAGTTTTCCGGTTCCCATGTTTTGAAAATGTGGAGCGACATACAATCCAATGATATGGCCATCATCTTCATTCATGGACAGATAACCACCAACTTCGGCATTGTTCTCGGCTACAATAAAGTAACGCGTTTCGAGTATTTCGGCGGTGAATAAACTGGCAATTTTTTCGCGACTAACCACACGCGGCAACCAAGCTGTTGCATCAATATAATCGTTGATGATGTTTGCACACATGGGAAGATCCATTGGTGTGGCTCTGCGTATATTCGCACTACTCATCGTAGGAATGTCCCGCCCGTAGGCCATCGCGAACCCGATGGGCAATTTTTAGGAACTCATCGCTTTCGCGGATATCAAGTGGCCGGTCTTTTGGTAGGGTCGATTCAATCACATCCGCCACACGGCCCGGGCGGGGCGACATGACGAAAATTTTGGTCGATAAATACACCGCTTCCGGTATCGAGTGGGTGACGAAACAAATGGTTTTGTTAGTGGCCTCCCAAAGCTTCAACAGCTGTTCGTTCAGGTGGTCGCGGACAATCTCGTCCAGCGCCCCGAACGGTTCATCCATTAACAACAGGTCTGCATCAAACGCCAAGGCGCGGGCAATTGATGCCCGTTGCTGCATACCGCCAGACAATTGCCACGGATATTTTTTACCAAAATTATCGAGATCAACGAGTTCAAGAACCTCTTTCACCCGTTCTGCTCGTCCAGCTTTTGAGTGCCCCATGATTTCTAACGGCAATGCAATATTTTTCTCAATCGTGCGCCATGGTTGCAGCGATGCGGCTTGGAACACGTAGCCGTAGGCCCGTGCCATTCTGGCTTCTTCGGGGCTCATTCCATTGACGGAAATATCGCCCCCCGTAGGTTTTTCCAGATCAGCAATCACCCGCAAGAAAGTGGTCTTGCCGCAACCCGAAGGCCCGATGAAAGAAACAAATTCCCCCTTCTTAATATCAAGATCAATTTCCGACAGCGCATGAACAGGCCCGTCATTGGTCTCAAAAGTGAGGGATAGATTTTTAGCAGATACTACGACGTCAGACATTCAGGTATTAAACTCCACTCGCCGGAATACCGGTGCGTTTTACGGGGGTTGGGGCGGTTAGTTTTTTCCAGCTGGATAGGGCGTTGTTGACTGTTCCATTTGGTTCCCGCTTGACGAACTTGCCGTGGCCTTCTTGGGTTTTGATTTCTCCATCAACAACGGACACATGCCCACGGCTCAATGTATAGCGTGGCAAGCCTTTGACGTGCTTGCCTTCAAACACATTGTAGTCGATGGCGGATTGTTGGTCGCCAGCCGTAATGGTCTTTTCTTTGTTTGGGTCCCACACGACGATGTCAGCATCAGACCCAACCAGAATCGCGCCCTTCTTGGGGTAGCAATTCAAGATTTTTGCGATGTTGGTGGAGGTGACGGCAACAAATTCGTTCATGGTCAAACGGCCTGTTGAAACCCCTTGCGTCCACAACATCGGCATCCGATCTTCTAGCCCACCCGTGCCGTTTGGAATTTTTGTGAAGTCACCAACGCCGAAGCGTTTTTGCTCGGTGGTGAACGCACAGTGGTCGGTTGCCACAACCGAAAGCGACCCCGATTGCAGACCCGCCCAAAGGCTGTCTTGGTGCTTTTTATTGCGGAACGGTGGGCTCATAACGCGGCGTGCGGCGTGGTCCCAATCCTTGTTGAAATATTCGCTCTCGTCCAAAGTCAGGTGCTGAATAAGCGGCTCGCCCCATACCCGCTTGCCCTGTTGGCGCGCGCGGCGAATAGCCTCGTGGCTGTCTTCGCAAGAAGTATGCACCACATAGAGCGGCGCGCCGGCCATGTCCGCAATCATAATTGCGCGGTTGGTGGCTTCGCCCTCAACCTGCGGCGGGCGGGAATAGGCGTGGGCTTCGGGGCCCGTGTTGCCCTCGGCCAATAGTTTGGCGGAAAGCTCGGCCACCACATCGCCGTTCTCTGCATGAACCATCGGCGTTGCACCGAGTTCAGCACAACGTTGGAACGAGGCATAAAGCTCATCGTCATTGACCATCAACGCACCTTTGTAGGCGAGGAAGTGTTTGAAGGTGTTGATGCCTTTTTCTTTAACGACAGTTTCCATCTCGTTGAAAACCTGCTCGTCCCACCATGTAATCGCCATGTGGAATGAATAATCGCAGTTAGCGCGGCCAGATTTATTGTCCCACATGGTCAACGCTTCCAACAGCGATTGACCGGGGGCAGGGAGGGCGAAATCAACAACCATGGTCGTACCGCCAGCCAATGCCGCGCGGGTTCCGCTCTCGAAATCATCGGTCGAATAAGTGCCCATGAACGGCATTTCCAAATGGGTATGCGGGTCGATACCGCCGGGCATAATATAACACCCCGTAGCATCCAACTCCGTGCCACCCTTAAGGTTCGGCCCAATAGCAGTAATAACACCACCCTCTATTTGCACGTCAGCTTTATAAGTGAGGTCGGCGGTGACTATGGTGCCGTTTTTTATGGTTGTTGTGGTCATGGTTTTTCTCCAGTCAGAAGCTTTCCCTCACCCCATAGGGGAGAGGGATACGAAGACACTGAACGGCAAAGCCGAGCAGATGTCGCAGTTGGGTGAGGGGGATTTGAATCATCGGACGTGCTCCGGCAATAAGGCAAGAGAATAATTCAACCCAGTCGTCTCGTCACTTATGCGTCCATCCAAAACAGCAAGCAATGTATTAAGAACGTCTTCTCTTTCATGAAGTATCTCGTTGTTCCAAAACCGTAGCACAGAGTAACCTTCTTTATTCAACCATTCGGTTCTCTTTAAATCGTATTGGCTGTTTGCATGTTGCGAACCGTCCAACTCAACAATCAACCGTTTTCGACGGCAGATAAAATCAACAATGTATAATCCAACAGGGACTTGCCGAGTAAATTTATACCCACCTAATAATCGGTTTCGTAGTTCATGCCATAACAAGTGTTCCGCATCCGTTGGGTTTTTGCGCAGCTGTTTGGCGAATTTGATAGGGGATTTACGCATAGCGTCCCCTCATCCAACTTCGACTAACGCTCACTGCGTTTGCGAAGTCTTCGTATCCTTCTCCCCTTTGGGGAGAAGAAAGTGACTTTCGTGACGAATTGCTCACCCCACAATCTCCGCAGTTTCCACCACCGCATGGAACAGCACATCTGCTCCCGCCGTGCTCCATTCTTTGGAAATATCTTCCGCTTCATTATGGCTCAATCCATCCACGCACGGGCACATGACCATGGCGGTTGGGGCTACGCGGTTGATCCAGCAAGCGTCGTGGCCTGCGCCAGAGATAATATCCATGTGGGAATACCCAAGCCGCTCAGCCGCATCGCGGATTGCGCCAACGCATTTTTTGTCGAACGCAGGCGGATCGAATTGGCCGACGATTTCAGCCGAGAATTCTACGCCGATATCAGCGCAGAGCTTTGGTGCCTCTTTCATCATCCGTTCAACCATGCCGTTCATGCGGTCTAATTCGTGGGAGCGGAAGTCGATAGTGAACACGACTTTGCCCGGAATGATATTGCGTGAGTTCGGATAAACATCGATATGACCAATCGCGCCAACGGCGTTCGGCGCATTGTCCATGGCAATCTCGTGCACCAGCTCGGTTACAAGCGCCAATCCGCGTCCCGCATTTTTACGCATTGGCATTGGGGTCGAACCCGTATGGCTTTCTTTGCCTGTCACCGTACATTCAATCCACCGCAGCCCTTGGCCGTGGGTAACAACACCGATATCTTTATTCTGGGCTTCGAGAATTGGCCCTTGCTCGATGTGCAATTCAAAGAAGGCGTGCATTTTGCGGTTCCCGACTTTTTCCTCGCCCTTCCAGCCAATCCGCTCCAGCTCATCGCCGAAGGTTTTGCCTTCCGCGTCTTCTTTTGCGTAGGCCCATTCTTTGGTGAACTCATCGACGAACACACCAGAGGCCATCATCGCAGGCGCAAAGCGCGTGCCTTCTTCGTTTGTCCAATTGGTCACGACGATTGGGTGTTTGGTTTTAATATCAAGATCGTTGAGCGAGCGGATAATCTCCAACCCTGCCAACACCCCAAGCACGCCGTCATAACGACCGCCCGTTGGTTGGGTGTCGAGGTGCGAACCGACATAGACAGGAAGCGCGTTCGGGTCTGTGCCCTCGCGGCGCATGAACATCGTGCCCATTTCATCAACGCCCATTGTTAGCCCTGCATCTTCGCACCATTTCTGGAACAACTTACGGCCCTCCGAATCTTCGTCAGTTACGGTCTGACGATTACTGCCGCCAGCGATGCCCGGGCCGATTTCAGCAATGGCGTGGATCGTGTCCCACAACCGATCACCATTGATGCGTAGGTTCTCTCCCGGCTTGGAAACTTGTTCGACCATAACTCTCTCCCGAAGGTGTCAAATATTTTTTACCAACTGGTCAAAGATTACAGGTTTCTTCTCGCGCCTCAAGGTGTAAAATGACCAAATTACACTTTGTGATGATATTTCTTTTTTCTCAAATTAGGAGCCAAAAAGTGGCTGGAACTAAAACTCCCCAAAAAACCAAGCCCAGAGCTTCTGAAACCCGTAAGCGCACCCGTATTCAGGCGGAAAAGGAAGACCAGATTCTCGAAGCCGCGCTGGATGTTTTTTCCAAGCATGGCTTTCGCGGAGCCACCATCGACCAGATCGCAGAAAATGCAGGTCTTTCTAAACCGAACTTGCTTTATTATTTTCGTACCAAAGAAACCATCCATCGCAGACTGTTGGATGGGCTTTTGGAAAACTGGCTGGCGCCGCTCCATGAAATAAATCCGGAGGGAGAACCCTTGGTCGAAATAAAATCTTATATTTGCCGCAAGCTTGAATTGGCGAGGGACTACCCCCGCGAAAGTCGTTTGTTCGCCAATGAAATATTGCAAGGTGCACCTCGGATAAAAGAAGAACTACAGGATTTGAAAAATCTAGTGGATGAAAAAGCCAATGTTTTTAAGGTCTGGATTGCTGCTGGTAAAATGGCGGATTGCAACCCCCACCATTTGTTTTTCTCCATCTGGGCTACCACCCAACACTATGCGGATTTCGATGCGCAGATTTGCACTGTACTTGGCAAGGCCAATTGTGAAAATCGATTTAAAGATGCAGAAATATTTCTCAATCAACTTTTCGTAAATGGTCTAAAACCATAAAAGTAAAAGGCCTCCTAATCTGGTGCAAATGCCATGACGGCCAGCGCCATCGCTGTTACCAGTGCTCCCAGCCAAAGAGAATACCCGCCCCAGCCATGGCCGATAAGACCTTCGATGATCAAGATGAACGCCGGGGTTAAATATCCATAGGATAAGACTTTTGAAGCGGGTAGTCGCAGGGAGCCAAACTGCAATAAGAAGAATGTTCCCGCCGTTGTAAAACTCGCCGTATAGCCGATGGCCAACCAAACAATTAGTGGCAAAGAGCCCCAATCTGTTTTCCACAAATCAGGGATACCCACCAAGCTGATCCAAATCCCTGTAGCGATTAGAGTATAGAGGGAGAACTGTAAAATCGGCTCCCCTTGGTTAAATTTTCGCACCAATGGCGCATAGGCGGCATGACAAAGACAGCCAATGAAAAAGATCATCTCCCCTTCCCTATCTCGAATGCCAAAAGGTTTGATAGCTCGCCCTTAAAGATCAGCCACAATGCCCCAAAGGCACCTAAAATGAGCATGGCGATGACCAACGGGCTAGTTGTTTGGCGTAAGAACACCCACCCAAACCCCGCACTTAACAACGGAATGAGTGTAAAAACGGCTCCCGTTGAGACAGGGCTAGAAAGGCGCAGCGCCACAAACATCAAGACGAAATAGACCGCCATTAACCCACCCAGTATAGCAAATCGCCAAAGCGATTTTGGTCGCGGCGGCAAAGGGCGAAGCAGGGTGAACAGGAAGCTTGCCATAATGATACAAGCGATGAAAAAGCGGACAGAATTTAGTGCTGCCGGCGCCAAATAGGGCGCTGCCAAATGGCCAATTGAGAAGGAACCAGCAATCAAGACTGAAAACAACACCATCGCCAAATGGCCGAGCAGCTTTTGATTGACCCCCTGCATTAGGATTTACTTGTCAGGAGTTTAAATCCTACGAAGGCAAAGAACCCAGCAAACGAGAACTGAATTTGTCGGCGCCAACTTAGGTACATATTGACCATGGGGCGGCTGGAAAACAGTATCGCATATCCCAGATTTCCAAACAGTGAGATAAGGATGCCGCCAACAACGATTGTAATGCTGACCCATATTGGTGTTGTGGCGGTGACACCTAAAGCAATCGTGGCAACCCACGCGATAATAGATTTCGGGTTGGTTAAGTGAAGCAACAACCCATTGCGCCATAGGGCCCAAGACGATCCATCCTTGTGGGTCAGTTTTGCGTTCTGTTCAACAGAACTAAGGGCCGAGCGCAGGGTTTTATAGGCAAGGTATAGGAGATATAAACCGCCAACTATTTTGATTATAATCAAAGCATTTGCATAGGCCATTAGAATACCAGCAAGCCCAATTGCTGCCGCGCAGCCCCAAAATGCTGATCCACAAACAACACCGAGCGCAAGGAAAATTCCTTGGCTTCGACCATGGTGCATTGATGTTCCCATGATGGCGAGAACTGCAGGCCCTGGGCTAAACATAGCAAGCATAATGACAGAATAGGCCAACAGAATATTGGGAAGAAAAATTCCAACTTCACTAAGGCTAGGCATTGGTTTTTCCTGTTTTGGAAAATGAATAAGTGGCTTTCTAAGTTAGATCACGTTTCACCTATTCTCGCCAAAGCACAAGCAAAAACCCTCCCCACAGCCTGAACCGCTAGAGTAAACATCAATCTGCCCCCAGTTGGGGACGGCAGAGCCTGTTGGCACCGCCAACAAAGCTTTAAATAAAAATAACAGCGTCACCCACAGGCTCTGCCCCGGCATTGTTTATCGTTCCACTTTCCATCCACACACCACTCACTGGCTAGGTTTTGTTTTACCAAAACCCGTGAACACGGTCAGGCAGGCTGGCTTTTCAACCCTGCGGCACTGATCCTAAGTTCGCTCGATGGGCTGGCAAATACCAAAATGCCAAGCCATCGAATCCGGACCCAATGAAATGACGTTGGT
>JAZGFF010000186.1:0-4027 GCA_036479095.1 Rhizobiaceae bacterium
AAGCCGCACGGGGAGCGGCGAGTTTGTGAGGGGGCGTTAAATATTTGCATGATTACTCGATCCCATCAAAAAGGTGATGCGCTTTCGGTTGCGAATTATTCGGACTGTGAGAAGTATCGCTATGATCTGACTCGGGTTTGGGATGAGGGGGGTACGCGTGTGATGTTTTTGATGTTGAACCCGTCTACCGCGACTGAAGTGCAAAATGACCCGACGGTGGAGCGGTGTGAGCGGCGGGCGCGGGCGCTGGGCCATGGCTCATTTCGTGTGTGCAATATCTTCGCTTATCGCGCCACCGACCCAAAAGATATGCGCTCTCAGGCAGACCCAATTGGACCAGAAAACAACGCTACTATTCTAACGAGTGTTGAATGGGCAGATGATTTGGTTGCGGCTTGGGGTGCTCATGGGGAGCACATGGGACGGGGCAAAGAAGTTGAGGCATTGTTGAGAAATTTGGGCAGTTCCCCTAAACACCTAGGTCTAACGAAGGCGGGGCATCCAAAGCACCCGCTCTATATTGGGTACGCAGTAAAACCGGAGGTTTGGTGGTGAGTAAAATAGCAATTATTACGGGGGCAAGCCGTGGCATTGGCGCGGCGACTGCTGAGCTGGCCGCCGAAGCCGGTTTCGATGTCTGTATCAATTACCTTTCAAACCACACACGCGCTGCCGAAGTGGTGGCTAATTGTCAGGCATTTGGAGTGCGTGCGATATCTGTTGCTGGTGATGTGTCAAATGTTGACGATATGGCAACCTTGTTCATGACCTGCGACCGAGAGCTTGGAGCCGTTACTTTTCTTGTGAATAATGCAGGGATTATTGGTAGAGAATCCCGCGTCGAGGATTTACCTGCTGAAATTTTGCATCAGACCTTCGCGGTGAATTTCTATGGAGCCTACTATTGTGCGCAGCTGGCGGTCAAACGAATGTCGACAAAAAATGGCGGCATGGGTGGGACGATCGTCAACGTTTCCTCGATTGCTGCAACCAATGGTAGCCCCGGCGAATATGTGCATTATGCTGCTTCAAAGGCAGCCGTTGATGGATTTACAATTGGGTTGGCTCGCGAGGTTGGACGCGAGGGAATACGGGTTAATTCAGTGCAAGCGGGTACGGCGGACACCGAAATTCACACGCTCGGCGGAAACCCTGATCGCCCTGCGATGGTGGCAGAAAAAGCGCCTCTTGGGCGAGTGGCAACCGCTAAAGAAATCGGTGAAGCGATTTTGTGGTTGGGTTCGGAAAAATCCAGTTATGCCACGGGAGCAGTGCTTCGCGTTGGCGGCGGTTTGTAAGGTAAAAAGCTAGCGAACATTCTCAAACCAATTGATGGCCATATCTGCCCAAGATTTCGGCACGCTGTGACCACCTGTATGCAGGGCGAATTCGAGGGCAGAACCTTTCCTGCAATTTGTCCAGATGCGCCGCCAGAATTGATTATTGGTTTTGTAGCTGTCGGCCTTCATATTTTCACAACCATTGACTTCACGCATGATCTGGAGACCTTGAAAAACATCACCTTGGAGTAGGGCGCCGCCACCTAAAATTCGTCCCTCTAGGGGGACGGTGTTGTCTCGCCAGCCGTGGGTGTGGAGCATTTTTACTGGCCCGTTACATTCAATTGCATCGGGGTGAGGGCGCCAAAAAGCGCCTGCAACAGGGGCGAAGGCGCGGGCAATTTTGGGGTCTTGGCAGGCCAAGTACCATGTCAACGAGCCGCCAATCGAAAAGCCTCCCATGAGGATATTGTTGCGATCAATATTATGTTTTTTTGCAGCATCCGCTAATATTTCTCTAGTAAACGCCATTTCGTCTCGCTGCACTGGGCGATTGGGCAAGAAAGACCAGATCGCGCCAAAGCGGCTGTTTGGCCGGATCAAAGCACTTGGGGCGATGACCGCATAACCACGCTTTAAAAACGCGTTGACCATAGTTTTGTTACGTAGGGAACGAGGGCCTGAACCACCAGCGCCATGGAAATATAGCAGCGCAGGAATTGGTTTAGCAGACGCAGTGTCAGGCATGCGCAGGGCATATTCACCAAGGGGTGTTTTACACATATTGGCTTTAACGCCACAGGATTTGGCATCTGCTAGCGGGACAAAAAGTGGCGTGGTGATGAGTAGAGCAAGACTCAATTTTTGAAAATTAGTCATTATGAAAACCAGTTTATTAGTAAGGGCAGCTTCACTATGGGGTAATTTGTCCATCACCGCACATCACAATTGTTTGTCACTGAATAAATTACAAGAAATTCACTCGCCAGACAGGCTTAAAAACTTTATGCTGGGTGCATGTCAATTTGGACTGATACTGGTAAATTCTTATCCACCTTTGCGGCAGATGCATTCTCCACAGTGGTAGAAAATATTCGCACCTATTTTGAGGGGAATGCGGAAACGCGCAAGCGTGTCTCTTTCTCAGTCGCCTTAATTGCGCTTTCCGCAAAAATGGCAAAAGCAGATGGCGTGGTGACGCCTGATGAAGTCGTGGCTTTTCAGGAAATTTTCTCGGTTCCACCGCGAGAATTTGAGAACGTTTCAAGGCTGTTTAATTTGGCAAAACAGGACGTGGCGGGATTTGATATCTATGGCGCACAGGTGCGCTCGCTGTTTCCCCATGATGCCCCAGACGATAAAGAGATCTTGCAAGATGTTATCGATGCTCTGTTCCATATTGCCAAGGCCGACGGCGTTATCCACGAGAATGAATTATTGTTTTTAGAAGAAATTGCGGTTGTGTTTGGTTTTAACGCAGTTGAGTTCGAGCGTTGCAAGATGCGCCATCTGGAGCAAGGCGATACTGATCCTTATTTTGTGTTGGGAGCTGATCCGAGTTGGAATTTCCTGAAATTAAAAGCGCATTATCGGAAAAAAGTATTGGAAAGCCACCCCGATAAGTTGATTGCCCGAGGGGTGCCGAAGGAATTCATTATTGTCGCAACCAATCGTTTAGCCGCGCTGAATGGAGCATGGGAGGCTATTCAAGCGATCCATGGCCCCTCAAAAAATCTGGCGGTGGTAGAATAGTGAGCTTTGAAGCTTCCTCATCCCTCGTTGATAAAGTTTGCCCTGCGGTGAACTTTGGAGAGCGCAAAGGAGATGGGGTTCCCGATATTTTGCTTCTCCATTATACGGGTATGGAAGATGGGGCGGGGGCTTTGAAGTGGCTTTGCTGTGAAGAAAGCGGAGTTTCGTGCCATTATCTCGTTGAGGAAGATGGTCAGATTTTTCAAATGGTAGAGGAAGAAAAACGCGCACATCATGCTGGCGAAGGCTCATGGCAAGGCCATGGGGATACTAATTCAAGATCGATCGGCATAGAAATCGTCAATGGCGGCCACCCGGCCGGCTTACCTGATTTCCCAAAAATACAAATGGATGCGGTGGCTCGACTGTCCAAAGATATAATCTCGCGCCATTCTATTGCAGCACATCTCGTGCTTGCTCATTCAGATATTGCGCCGGGTCGGAAGAATGATCCAGGTGAAAATTTTAATTGGCAATGGCTGGCAAGCCAAGGGATCGGGCATTGGGTCGAGCCCGATGAAATTCAAACGGGTACTTATTTTCAATTGGGTGAGAGCGGAGAGCCCATAGGCGCTCTCCAATCAATGCTCGTTCTTTATGGGTATGGTTTAGATGTCAGTGGGGAATATTGTGAACGAACTAAGTGTGTTGTTGAGGCTTTCCAGCGTCATTTTAGGCAGGAAAAAGTAGACGGTGTCGCTGATCGTTCTACGATTTCAACTCTTTATAGGCTTTTGCAATCTTTACCAAATTCGACATAACTACTTGCAAAATATTTCAATGTGTAACAAAATCTGATCGTCCAATCGCGTTTTTGCCATATTTCGGTACAGCTTTTGATGCTCAACGTGATAAAAGAAGAGATGGAATTAGTTTTGAGTGGGAGCGCGGGGCTCCATATATTTCTTTGGCAGTCGCGAATATAAGTGATTAGCCAATATTGTGAGAGTTTTTATTATGTATAAGTTACGTTTGCTTTTTATTGTTTGTTTGGT
>JAZGFF010000187.1:0-3514 GCA_036479095.1 Rhizobiaceae bacterium
GCTCCCATCGATCCCACATCTCGGACTTCTGCTTGTCTGTATAAAATGTTCGTTGACGATACTTCATGACTTACACTCCATCTTTCTTAAAAGATTAAAGTGTTGCGTCGATCAGTTGAAACCAACGGCTAATGCCGAACTTCATCCCAATAATTCCGCGACGAGCAGAAACTTGAATTGTAAGAGCGAGCCCTATCAATGCCAGACATGCGGCAATAGTAGATGTAATAGGTAGTTCCATTTCTTTTTCCAATTGTAGTTTTAATAGCTAAATCGATAACCGATCAAGTGTTTTTTAGAAACCACCACGATCTGTGATTTTCTTAATCAGATTGACCCTTGCAGCTTCTGGATCAGCAGATATTTCTGCTGCTCTAGAGGGGGTTACAAGAGTGTTTTTGTCATATTTTTCAGCCCAGATGATAAATTGTAGGATCACCGGGATGAGGTCGATGCCTTTTGGGGTGATAAGGTATTTGGTTCGCAGGGCATCTTCCAATTCGGGGGTCTTGATAAGCAGTTCGTTCTGTTCGAGGCGTGCTAAACGATCAGCTAGAACCGTGGTTGATATACCTTCACCGGATTCCAAAAATTCGCCGTATCGTGCGTACCCGTTAAAAATTACGTCCCGTAAGATCAGCAATGACCAACGATCTCCAAGTACCCCCATTGAGTAACGTATAGGGCAGCCTGACCAGTCATCGTAGTTGGGTCTTGTCACTTATACCTCCACACATCTTTATCAATCCCTCAGCAGATACTCCTACATTATCGTGTCCCTGAGTATGGACAATTTTGATAATGATTTACCTTTTATCTTCGTCAAAAGGCGGGAAACTTGCCTTCATTGCGGGGAGCGTTTCCAGACGGTCAAAATATTCAGCGATCCGTGGGAACCCATCCCAAGGCTGATTACCGCGCCTTTGGTGCTCGGAAATGCCACCAATAGCATAGTCCGCCAGCGTAACTTGATCGCCCATGATGAAGTCGCGACCATCGAGTCGGGTTTCGAGAGCTCCAGCCAAACTGTAAATGCGCTCTAGCGCAGAGGCCATGGCCTCTTCATCCGGTTCTGCTATATTGTAGTGCGGAAAGACAAAACTTTGCAAAAAGTACCCAGCAAGAGCTTGAGTGAAATGGGCCGATTCCCAGTACATCCAACTGTCCATGATCGCCACTTCTTGCGGGTCGGCGGGAACAAGAGTCGTTCCTGGAACTTGGCTTGCCAAGTAACGCATGATTGCGCAGCTTTCAGCTAAAATGAAATCGTTCTGTTTTAGAACTGGAACCTTACCATGGGGGTTCAGCGCCAAGAACTCGAGCGTTGAGGTCGCCCCAGAAAATGGTTGCAATACCTCGAAATCGATATCCAGACCGAGATGATGGGCGACAGTCATCACTTTTCTACAAGTTGGCGATATTTTTATTACATACAGCTTCATAATATTCTCGCAGGTTTAAAGTTGAAATGTTACTTTGTTTTTGCAAGTAAATTTTACATTGCCGCATTAACTCTGTTTTTGCAAGTAATGAATTTTTTGGACTTCACCTGCAACATGGGTCTTTTCATTTATCTGTGCAGCCAGCTAACTGCGACGCTGCATTGGAAACATGGACTCAGTGTGGACTTCCTCAGTTAGCCCTTAGCCCACAGCTGCTGCGATTCTTGAGCTTGCGCCGCACTTGAACAGGGCATAGATTTTCAGCTTGCAAGCTGGGGGAAATCGGTTGAAAGGCAGGAGAAATGTTAGGTTAGGGCTGAGGGAGATTATGCGGCAATGACGATGCCTATTCTAAGCCTTCTCGCGTCTTAGCCTTCCTCACATTTGCGAATATCGCAATTTGGGTTGGCACAGTGTCCTCACCGCTTGCGGCTTTGTAACGTGATATGAAGCTACGATAGACGCCATATCGAAAATAGACCGTATCTGCGGTCATTGTCTTGCCAGTGTAGGTGAATTTTAAGTCACCATTTACCCAGACTTTTAGAAAGCCGGTATCGTCTTTTTCCGACCTGGCGTTGACCTCGATACGATGCCAATTTCCTGCAAAATTCTGCGCACCAATGAGCGGTATGGAACGTGTCGAGCGTCCCGTCGATTGGTCATCAAGAACCAATCCACCATCGCGATTTTGGAACATCCATATTGGGTGGGCTCTGTGTTGATGAAACTGGCCGAGTACCGTTTTGGTTGGGTGAATGTTCGGCCAATCATTTGGAACATAAAACGACCAACCGTACCATGCAGTTGTGCCGTGAGGGATTCTCTCGCCTTGTTCCCAAAGCTCCGAGCGTTCGCGATTGCGCTCACAATCACTCCACCCCCTATTAAAGCGACAGTCCCCTGAACGCACCTCGAACCGTTCGATCTGTTTGGTGGGGGCTTTTCCTGTTGGGTCATCTATCAACCTATAGCCGTAGGGCTTCACGTTTAACGAACGAATGAACGGGCCGAAAGCGCCCCGATCAAGGGAGGGAGAAACATCGGTTTCAGACATTGCCGCGCCACTACCCACTGCAGCGGTCACAATAACTGTCATGCAGAATAATTGTAGTTTCATCGTTTGGTTATCATATCAAAATACCAACGGATTCGTCGTATTGTAGGCAGACCTATTGCAAAGCGGATGAGGTGACCGTTTGTAAATTTCCTTATCGTTTTGTTTAGCGGCAGATGATTAAGCTAGAGACTTGGTTTGAAACTCGCAAGCTTTAGCCCAAACCCAATAAACACCACACCAGTAACGCCTTTAAGCCACCTTTGAAATGCCCCACTTTTGGAGGCCACGGTTAGTTTTGAAAATAGCACCACCATAGCTCCGAACCAAACAGCGTTAATCATGGAATGGATGAAAACTAGAAGAAAGGAAGCTGTGGCGGAGGTTTCTCCAATGGTAATGAATTGAGGGAATGCTGCGAGATAAAACATAGAAACCTTTGGGTTCAGCGCGTTCGTCAATAAACCTTCGATATATGCATTTAGTAGAGTGCGCTGTTGTTTTGCAGGTGTGACTTCTTCTGTCGTTTTGATTCCTTTGAGAGCGGCTTTTAGTGCTTTAATACCGACCCAGATGAGATATGCAGCACCTAGGTATTTCACGATGGCAAAAGCCGTAGCGGATTGCACCAGAATAATAGAGATACCGAGAATAGACAGCGCACCATGCAAATAAAATGAAGTTACAAATCCGGCTACATTTGCGAAACCCGCCGCACGCCCAGAAGTTGAAACCGTTTTCGCAATCAAGACACCATTGGGGCCTGGAGACATTACCAAAAGTGATGCCACGAATATGAACGTAACTATTTCTGCCCACGCCATACATTACTCTTCTTATGCCGATTCAAAACCAAGTAAAATTGTAGATTTTAATTTTGTTACTGGCAAGTCTGGCCTCAAACCAGCTCTTCCCCCAACTACCCCTTAGCCACAGCTGCCGCTATTCTTGCGCTTGCGCCGCCTCTGTTGTGGGCTTGCTATGGTGGTGGCATTTGCATACCTAGTTTGGAAGA
>JAZGFF010000188.1:0-3994 GCA_036479095.1 Rhizobiaceae bacterium
TTTGCATCGGATGTCCTAATATTTGCCAAACTGGCGATATCTTGCAAAGAAACGGGGGCAGTGGTCGCAATAAGCCCTATACCTGCCAGTGCCCCTGCAATAAATACTTGAGTGATCGCGCCCATGCCTGAATGGCTGGCCCCTTTAGAAGTACGCATTACTAAACTCCAACAATTGGGCACAGCCATCACCCTATCGGTGGTGGCATACGCAGCCCTTGGTAGAGAAAATGAAGTGTTAACCTTGTTTTTTCGTTAACTGGCGCACGAGAATGCGGATATTTTTGAAAATTATTGAACGGTAAGGGGTTATTTTGATGTATTGCGTTTGCGATTGCCGTAGGGATTGTCGGCCTTACGTAAATGTAGGCGCAAAGGAACGCCGGGCAATTCAAAAGTGGCACGTAGATCGTTCAATAAATAACGCTCATAGGATGCGGGGAGGCCTTCAGGCCTTGTGCATTGGGAAACAAAAGTCGGGGGGCGAGTTTTGGCTTGGGTAATGTACTTAAAACGGATGCGGCGACCCGCTACTGCCGGGGCTGGATGTCGGGCTTGAACACCGCCGAGCCATTCGTTCAAACGGGCTGTTGAAACACGTTTGTTCCAAATCTTATCGGTTTCAATAATCGCCTCCATTAATCGATCCAAACCCTTTCCGGTTTGGCCTGAGAGGGTCACGGTTCTAACGCCGCGCAATTGCGGTAACAATCGCTCGGTCTTTTCATGGAGTTCTTTTAAAACTGCCTGTTTGTCTTTGATTAAATCCCACTTATTAAATGCGATCACGGGCGCCCTTCCCTCGCGGGAGATCAGATCAACTATCTGTAAATCCTGTTTTTCAAAAGGAATGGTGGCATCAAAGACAATCACGACAATCTCGGCATATTGGATGGCGCGTAAGGCATCTTGGACAGAAAGCCGCTCAAGCTTTTCTTGCACGCGAGCCTTTCGACGCATTCCAGCAGTGTCAAACAACTTGATATTGCGGCCTTGCCATTGCCAATCAACGGAGATGCTATCGCGGGTAATCCCGGCTTCCGGGCCGGTGAGCATACGATCTTGCCCCAACATTTGATTGATGAGCGTGGATTTACCGGCATTGGGACGACCAACGATGCAAATTTTTAAAGGGCGGGTGTCGTCGTAAACGTCCTCTTGTTCCTCTTCTTCCAAAAGAGCTTCAAAAGCTTCTGGGTCAAAACTATCTTCTTCTTCCTCATCAAGGGCAACATATTCTTCTTTGCCAAAAGCCATGTCTTCACCCACGGATTCAACGATTGCATCACGTAGATCAACCATACCATCCCCATGTTCCGCAGAAAGGGGAACCGGTTCGCCAAAACCCATGGTGTAGGCCTCATAATAGCCTTCGTCGCCTTTGCGCCCTTCGACCTTATTCGCAACCAAGATCACTGGTTTACCGGCGCGGCGTAGCATGGTGGCAAAACTTTTATCTAACGGCGTAACACCAATGCGCGCATCGATTAAAAACAGGGTAACCTCGGCTTCTAGGATAGCTTGTTCGGTTTGATCATTCATCCGCCCTTCAAGGGAGGTTTTGTCGGCCTCTTCTAAACCTGCCGTATCAATGACATTGAATTTAATGTCGCCTATCCGCCCACTGCCCATTCGTCTATCGCGGGTGACACCTGGTTGGTCGTCAACCAGCGCTAGGCGTTTTCCCACCAAACGGTTGAACAGAGTAGACTTCCCCACATTTGGGCGCCCGGTAATTGCTACAGTGAATGTCATTAGGCCGCCCTTCTGGTTGGCAAGTAGTAAGCCGCAAGGCTGATTAGTTCTTCAATACCGGACCGCCTTTAGAGGCAATGCTATCGAGCATGATACGAACCCGCTGTTGCATAGCACGGGTGACACCCGGGTCGGTTACTATCGTTTCAAAATGCTTGAAGGCTGCTTCGAGTTTTCCAGTCTTATAATTCGCTAGTCCTAGCGCTTCATGGGCCGAATTGCGAAAAGCCGCCCCTGGAGCTGTAAGCGGATTAACTTTGGATTCCACATCAGCAATAGAACCCGTATCAACCAGAAGCATTCCTGCACGCAAGCGGGCAATCGAGCGCATATTTTGATTTGCCTTACTGTCGGCGATGATTATTTCGTATTCTTTCAGCGCCCCAGCATCATCGCCCTTTACGACCTTCTCGGCAGCTGAACGCAAACGCGCCATGGTAATGTAAGCTTGACCGCCCTCCCCTTCGAGGCTTTTAAATGCGGCAATTGCTTCGTCGGTTTTACCTTCGTCAGCAAGTCGTACTGCGGCCATAAAGGAATCGCCTGCTGCAGCAGATTTTGTAGATTTTGAATGCTCCCAATAGCGATATCCCGCCGTACCTAAAACAATTGCAACAGCGACCCCAATTAAAATTTTGCCGTATTTTGACCAAAACTCTTGAAAGCGTTCGGAGCGCAATTCTTCGTCAACTTCGCGGATAAATGAATCGTCTGACATAGTTACAGGCTTTCAGTTGGCAGAAAAATGTATTTGGCGATGTACCATCATGCGGGTTTTTACAGTATATTGGCACGAATGTAAGGGGGAGAATTGATTTCCTTTTCGTCACCAAATGGTGAAAAAATTTCAACATTCAAAGGGATTGACCCATGATGTCGATACAAGAATATGGCAAAGGGAGAGTAGCTATTGGTTGACCTGATTATCGCGACCGAACGATTGACAGAAAAACGTGCGGAACTGGAAGAACTTTCCGCCCTATCTCAAGATGCACGAGAACCAGTTGAACTTGATCAACAATCAGTTGGACGCTTATCAAGAATGGATGCGATGCAACAACAGGCCATGAGCCAAGCAACTGAAGCTACCCGTAAACATAATCTTGTACGCATTGAGGCTGCGGAACGGCGGATCCGCGATGGCGAATATGGAAGTTGTGAAGAATGTGGTGAAGACATCCCCGATGGTCGATTAGAAATAGACCCCATGGCCGAGAAGTGCGTGGGCTGCGCCCGCTAAGAACTCATTCCCATTCAATGGTACCGGGGGGTTTACTGGTGACGTCATAAACCACTCGATTAATACCCTCGACTTCATTGATGATGCGAGTGGCCGTGCGGCCAAGAAATCCCATATCATAATGATAAAAATCTGCAGTCATGCCGTCGACAGAGGTCACGGCTCGCAATGCACAAACAAATTCATAGGTACGTCCATCACCCATCACTCCAACTGTTTGAACAGGAAGGAGTACGGCAAAGGCTTGCCAGATGGTATCGTAAAGACCCGCTTTGCGAATTTCATCAAGGTAAATGGCATCGGCTTTGCGTAATATTTCAAGCTTATCGCGGGAAATACCGCCCGGGCAGCGAATAGCAAGGCCAGGCCCTGGGAATGGGTGCCGGCCAATGAAGCTATCCGGCAGGCCAAGCTCCTTACCCAACAGGCGCACTTCATCCTTGAAAAGTTCACGTAAAGGCTCAACCAATTGCATGTTCATGCGCTCTGGTAAGCCACCACCATTTTGGTGCGACTTAATCGTCACCGATGGGCCGCCCGTAAACGAGACGCTTTCAATCACATCAGGATAAAGCGTACCTTGCGCAAGGAAATTTGCGCCGCCGAGTTTTTTGGCTTCGGCTTCAAACACATCAATAAATAATTTGCCAATGGTCTTACGTTTTGTTTCAGGGTCACTTTCCCCTTCTAAGGCATCGATGAACATATCGGCGGCGTCCACATGCACCAATTTGATGTCGTAATGTTTATTAAACATTGCCACCACTTCTGCGGCTTCATTCATGCGCATCAGGCCATGATCAACTAGAATACAGGTAAGCTGATCGCCAATGGCTTCATAAATGAGTAAAGCCGCAACGGAGGAATCAACGCCGCCCGATAGACCACAGATTACTTGCTTGTCGCCCACCTGTTTACGGATCGCTTCGATTGCTTGATCCTTATAGGCTGCCATTGTCCAATCGCCTTTTAATCCGGCAATTTTGTGAACAAAATTTGA
>JAZGFF010000189.1:0-2469 GCA_036479095.1 Rhizobiaceae bacterium
AACCCGTGAACACGGTCAGGCAGGCTGGTTTTTCAACCCTGCGGCACTGATCCTAAGTTCGCTCGATGGGCTGACAAATACCAAAATGCCAACCCATCGAATCCGGACCCAATGAAATGACGTTGGTGATCGGCCACGTCCCCGTTTCATTAGGCGAGCGCAGTATGGGGGAGGTTCTTGGAGCGGGGATAAGTTTTTGAGAAAAAGTTTTCTCGCTCCGTCATGCTTGGCCTTGTGCCTCCAAAACGAATGAGCATCTCGATGAGTTGCTTATGGGAATTCTTGGAGTAATCGAAAAGCACAGGAGACCCTATGCACAGGGCGTAGGATGACCAGCGTGGCGCACCCAACCCAGACAAACAATCAGCCCTGTCCCATTCGCTACTTATCTGTGGCTTTTGTTCTGGCGATAACGAATGTTTTCTCATGATTGCCGTAAGTCTTGAATTAGTCTTTTGACTGGCTTTCAGGAATCCAAGGGCAGAATTGCCCCACCGAACTCCACTCGACCCAGTTCCTCCCGCCAACTCTTCCAGCCAAACTCCTCCAGCCCACCTTATCCGCTCTTCCCAATACTTGACATTTCAATAAATTGTTACCAATGTACCATTATGAAAAAATCAATTGAACGCGTCCAAACTGGCGTCCGCATTGAAAAACGATTGTTGAAGGTTTTAAAGGCGCTAGCCGAGCATTTAGATATGTCTGTCGGCGATCTGATAGAAGGCATGGCGCTCCATAGCTTTGAAAACAAACCGCCCTTTTCACGCGACACCTTACAAAGGATTAAAAAACTGAAAGATGTTTATGATCTCAACGCTTCAGCAGCCGACAGTCATCGTTTTGAAGATTTTGAAGAATGAGCGCCCCTAGCGCAGGCCGAGGTCACCGTTCGACCGTAGCCAATTCCGATCCAAGAAAATCATAGACAAACCGTACTCTCCGGTTCGTTTTTAATGCCCCGTGCGAAGTGAGCCAGATTGGCAGGCCCATCAAGGGCAGACTATGCATCACCCGCACCACCCGTAAATCATTCTTGGCCGCAGCAAGGGGCGAAAAACCGATACCGAGCCCCGCCAACACCATTTCCCAATAAACCACCTGATCATCACAACGGTAAGCAAAGGAATCGCGCGTTAGAACCACACCAAATTCTCGCGCTTGATCGATAATTAAAGTGGAGCGATCATAGCCAATCAGCGAATGAAGCTCTAAATCCTCAAGGCTATCAGGCGCAGGTCGTTCAGCCAGATAGGCATGGCTGGCAAAGGCGCCGATGGGCAATTCTCCCACGTGGCGAGCGATCAAGCCCTCTTGCACCGGGCGCACCATACGAATGGCGATGTCAGCCTCACGGTACAGCAGATTTTCAACCACATCGGTAGCCACCACCTCTACCTGTACACGCGGCTCCACTCTACGCATTCGAGCCAAAATTGCAGGCAAAATATAACTGGCCACAAATTTACTAGCCGTGATGCGCACTGTTCCCTCTAATCGATCAGCCCGCCCTGCCGCAGCCAAAGAAAGCCCCGCCGCCGCATTCGCCATCGAACGGGCATGGATCACCAACTCCTGCCCTTGTTCAGTTAGCTCAAAACCCTTGGCGTGACGGGAAAACAACGAAACATCTAACGCCTCCTCCAAAGCCTGGATAGCGCGCCCAATCGTTGGTTGCGAAACTCCGCTTGTACGCGCTGCAGCCGAAAGCGATCCCGTATCCGCCACCGCGACAAACAGATTGACATGGCTCCAATCAAAATCAGCCTTATATTCCATTCAATAATGAATAGCATATCTGCAAATTTTAGCAATTCCATACCAAAAATGAATTGTTATGTTGAATTTATCAAAACCAATTTCGGAGACCTCTCCCATGCCTTCCACAAAAATGCCTTCTACAAAAACGTTTGCCCCACAGCAAACAGTCCTCATCCTCGGTGCCAATGGCAGCTTCGGCAGCCACACCGCCGAAGCCTTTGCAAAAGCCGATTGGTCTGTGCTTGCCCAAACCAGAGCCGGAAAACCGCTTTCGCCGAAACTAGCAAAATATCCAAATATCATCCACACCCCAATCGACATCGAAAACGACGCCGCCATGGCGGCCACCGCAAAACAGGCGAGTATAACTGTTAACGGCCTCAACCCACCTTATGGCGAATGGGAAAAAGCCTTGCCCAAAATCACCGAAGCCGTACTGAAAGCTTCCAAACACAGCAAAGCCACCCTGATCTTACCCGGTAATATCTATAACTACGGCGCCAATATGCCGCCACTGCTGAAAGCAAATACCCCTCACCTGCCGACCACAGGCCTTGGCCAATACCGTGAAACCCTCGAAAAAGCCTATCAATCCGCAAGCCTTGAGGGGACAAAAATAATCATCCTGCGCCTGGGCGATTTTCTCAGCCCAGAAGAGGGCGGCAATTGGTTTGATAGCCAGATGATCGGCGGCCTCCCAAAAAATAA
>JAZGFF010000190.1:0-10233 GCA_036479095.1 Rhizobiaceae bacterium
GAGGATAACCGCCAGCTTATTCACTACTTCAGGCGCACTGCATGTGGCCGCTTTACGATGGGGGGAGGAAAGGTTTCAAACCCCAAGGGGAAAGAAATGGCGACAATGGATACGAGTAAAACGTGGGAAGCATTAGAGGCCCATACGAAATGGATGTTCCCCCAATTGAAAAACATTAAGTTTGAATATCGTTGGGGTGGGCCGGTCTCCGTCAACTTAGATATGGCACCGGAGATAGGCTTTATCGGGGATGAGAGGGTAATTTATGCCAATGGGTGCATTGGCCATGGTGTTGCTATCACCCAACTCAACGGTCGAACCATTGCTGATTTGGTTTTAGAAAAAAAGACAGAGCTTTCCAGTATATGGTTCGTCAACCGGAAGGCCGTTCCATGGCCTCCCGGCCTGTTGGGAGACGCAGCCTACTATGCAATCACCGGTGCCCTAGCCCTATGGGACAGGATTGATGAGAGGAAACTGGTTAAATAACAATGGGTTATTGTGGTGTGTATTCTCACACATTCAAATCCAGCCCCATCTCCTAAGTTAGTTTCAAGAACAGGGCATAACGCCTTGATCGAAAATCAACCGGCCACTAACCAACTTAACAACCGGCCACTTTAAGGAGAGCATCATGTTCAACACTGCAACAAAAACCAAATCTAAAATTCTTACCGCTGCTACAGTCACAATGATGGCTTTAACAATGGCCTCAACTACATTCACTACAAACGCAAACGCTGGAAGTGCCGAGCGTTGGATCGCTGCCGGTCTTATTGGTGGCGCAATTATTGCCAACCATGATCGCCGTCATCACGGTCGTCGCCACTATCGTGCAAGCCGCTGGGATCGCCACGTAGCACGCTGCTACCGCGCTTACCGCTCGTATGATGAGCGTTCTGATACATTCGTTGATTACAATGGTTATGAGCGTAAGTGCCGTAAGTAATCCAAACATCAGCTCGCGAAGGGTTCGTTCCGCCCCTAAACGAAACCCTTTGTAGCTTTTGAGCCCACCCAGCACTTGTGCAGGGTGGGCTTTTTCTTGCGCAATGTATGGATGATACTGAAGCTTGACGCCAACCCTCCCATCACGCATTTCTTTATCACTTAAAAGCATGTGATTCGGACATCGGCTTGAATAGATTACAAACCAACATTGCAGAACCAATCATCATCCTTGAAGGCTGGCGTGCGCGGCTGTTGGCAATTGTTGCAGGTGCTCTTTCTGCCCTTGCCCTCGCCCCCTATCATTTCTCTCCTATCCTTTTGATTACCTTTCCCATTTTAATCTGGTTGCTTGATGGATCTGTTGCCCCATCGGGTGGGGCTAATTTCCTTCGCCGATATTGGCCTGCCTTTCGCACGGGTTGGGCCTTTGGATTTGGGTATTTTCTCGCGAGTTTTTGGTGGGTAGGGAAAGCATTTTTAGTCGATGCCGATGAGTTTTTGTATTTGCTTCCCTTGGCGATGATTGCATTACCCTTAGGGCTGGGTTTGTTTTGGGGCGGGGCAACGGCCCTAGCTCGATTGGCCTGGAGACAAAGCGGGAGTGATCACGGATGGATGAGGTTGATTGCCTTGGCTTGCAGTTTCACCCTATTTGAATGGTTGCGCGGCACCCTATTAACGGGACTGCCTTGGAACAATGTTGCCTATGGATTAATGCCGACCCCATTGTTTATGCAAAGTTCTGCATTGATCGGCTTGTATGGCATGACCTTCGTCACGGTACTTGTTGCTACGACGATTGGGGTGGGTTTGGCGGAAAATCGTAAATTACTCTTACTGCCGCTGGGTTTGGTTTTAGCCCATAGCGGTTTTGGCCTTTATCGTCTTTCGACGGCCAGCGATGCTAGTGTTGATCATGTAAAGCTTCGCATCGTGCAGCCAGCAATCAATCAAGCTAAAAAATGGGATGCAGCGCATGAAGCCGAGATCATGGGGCGATATTTGGAGCTATCTAATACCAATCGGGGGCCAAAGGCCGCATCGGTTGGCGCGTTTACCCATGTGATTTGGCCTGAATCAGCCTTCCCTTTCATTCTCACCCAAAGACGCGATCAATTGGCGGCTATTGCGAATTTATTACCACCCACAACGACCTTAATTACTGGGGCGATGCGGATGCAAAAGGCCGTCAATGCGGGGGAGCAAGATAAGATTTTTAACTCGCTCTATGTCATCAATGGAAGCGGTGAAATAATAGAAGCAAGGGATAAAACAAAACTTGTACCCTTTGGCGAATTTTTGCCTTTCCAATCCACCCTGGAAAGTTTCGGGATCATGCAACTCACCGGCTTGCGAGGGGGCTTTGCCCATGGGACTTCCCGTAAAACGGTTAGCACCAAAACGGCACCACCATTTTTACCCCTAATCTGCTACGAAATTGTCTACTCTGGTGCAATTCGCGCCAATGAAAGTTCTAGTGCCAATGAAAATTCTAGTGAAGGGGGTGAGCCACCCCAATGGATTGTGAACCTCACCAATGATGCTTGGTTTGGAATGACAGCCGGGCCTTATCAACACGCCCATCAAGCTCAAGTACGGGCTGTAGAAGAGGGCTTGCCGGTGGTTCGGGCGGCAAACAATGGAATATCCATGGTTGTGGACGCCTATGGCCGTATTCGTGAGAGCCTAGCATTGGGTCAACGCGGAGTGGTGGACGCCAACCTTCCTGTTGTGGGTCCCCCAACATTATTTTCTCGATATGGTAATATGCCGATATTGGTATTTGTTTGCTTGATCTTTCTTTTTTTGGTAGGCATCAGTCTAAGAAACACCAAAAGGTTGTAGCCAGCGATTCGCCCCATCCCGTACTACCGATAAACAACGGATAAATATTACCATGGCGGAAGCTAAGAAAACACCAAACCCGATCGATATCCACGTAGGAAGTCGCGTGCGATTACGCCGCACAATGCAGGGTATGAGCCAAGAAAAATTAGGCGTGGCGCTGGGGATCACCTTTCAGCAGATTCAAAAATATGAAAAGGGTACAAACCGTATAGGTGCCAGTAGAATGCAACAAATTTCTGCTGCCCTGAAAGTCCCAGTTTCCTTTTTCTTTGAAGATGCTCCTGCACCATCAGGAACGGTCATGCCCGGCATGGCTGAAGCAGGTTCAACCTCTTACGTTGTTGATTTTCTCTCCAGTACGGAGGGCATTCAATTGAACCGAGCTTTCGTTCGTATTACAAATCCAGCCATTCGTAGGAAAATCATCGAAATGGTGCGCACCCTTGCCGAAGAAACCGGCATTGCTGAGGATAAATCCTAATTGAGTCAACGCCATATAAAGAAAATTGCATATCATCGCTGTTTTGCTTGACTAGCATGATCAAATTACCCTATTCCAGCGCTACGAAGACTCGTGTTTGGCACCCTGCTTGTTGCGAGTCGTAGGTTAATCCGGGTTTGTTCCTGCTAAATTGAGGGCAAGAATTTGCCCAGCACCAACTAAGCTAGGGCTACAAAATGGTACGCAGTGAATATGTATTTACGTCTGAATCTGTCTCTGAGGGGCACCCAGACAAGGTTTCCGATCGAATTTCCGATGAAATTGTGGATCTGTTTTTCTCCCGTGCCGAAAAAGATGGGATGGACCCATGGCAGGTTCGGGTCGCAGCCGAAACACTGACAACCACCAATCGTATAATTATTGCCGGTGAAACCCGTGGCCCAGAATCAATCACTAATGATGAGATAGAAGCCGTTGCGAGAGCAGCTGTAAAAGATATTGGTTATGAGCAAGATGGGTTCCATTGGAAACATTCTGATGTTGAAGTTCTGCTCCATGATCAATCAGTCCATATCGCCCAAGGGGTTGATTCAGGCGATAATAAAGACGAGGGCGCTGGCGACCAAGGAATAATGTTCGGCTATGCCTGTCGCGAAACAGAAGCGCTAATGCCGGCTCCAATTTATTACAGCCATAAAATTCTTGAAGTGCTTGCAGCAAAACGCAAATCTGGCGAACTCGATCAACTCCTACCCGATGCAAAAAGCCAAATCTCGGTGGCCTATGAGCACGGTAAACCCGTTGGCGTGACTTCAATTGTGCTTTCAACCCAGCATAAGCAAGAAGATCAAACTTCGGCTATTATTCGTGAGATGGTAGAACCAACAATACGGGATGTGCTGCCGCAAGGATGGATAACCAACGACACTGTTTGGCACGTAAATCCAACTGGTGTTTTTGTAATTGGCGGTCCTGATGGAGATGCCGGACTTACGGGTCGTAAGATTATTGTTGATACCTATGGCGGTGCTGCACCCCATGGGGGCGGTGCATTTTCGGGTAAAGATTCCACCAAGGTTGATCGTTCTGCTGCTTACGCTTCGCGGTATTTAGCAAAAAACATTGTCGCAGCTGGCCTTGCAGATTGGTGCACAATTCAACTTTCATACGCGATTGGCGTATCCCAACCGCTTTCTGTTTATGTTGATACGGGTGGACAGGCAGATGAAGTGCAGTTGGAGAAGGCAATCGCCAGCGCGATGGATTTATCTCCTCGCGGTATTCGCGAGCATTTGCAATTAAACCGCCCGATCTATGCAAGAACAGCAGCCTATGGCCACTTTGGCCGCACCCCAGATGCGGATGGCGGGTTTTCTTGGGAAAAACTGGACCTCGTCGATACACTCAAAGCGGCTATGTAAGATACGGTTCTCAACACGATGAATGAACATCATAAATCTCGCTCTACGGAATCCTTTTACGGTCGTCGTAAGGGGCAAAAGCTATATGGCCGCAAGGCAAAAGTGATGGAAGAGCTTCTTCCAACCCTAAGGCTCGACCCGGCAACGCCAAAGCCATCAGCAATCGATGAGCTATTTGCAAATCCAGCCACCCGTTTTCAGTTAGAGATTGGCTTCGGTGGTGGTGAGCATTTAGCGCATCAGGCTGAGCAACACCCAGAAATAGCATTTATTGGTGTCGAACCTTTTATCAATGGCATGGCGAAAATGCTGGGCGAAATTCAAGATCACAACCTCGAGAATGTGCGCCTCTATGATGATGACGCAACCCAGCTACTCGATTGGCTTCCTGAAAATAGCCTTGATCAGATTGATTTGCTCTACCCAGACCCCTGGCCGAAAAGGCGCCATTGGAAACGCCGTTTCATCAGCCAGGTAAATTTGGATCGCTTTGCTCGGGTGTTGAAGCCTGGAGGTCTTTTCCGTTTTGCATCCGATATAGATACCTACATCAATTGGACACTATTCCATGTTCATGCCCATGGTGGTTTTGCTTGGAAAGCTGAAACTGCTGCTGATTGGAATAACCCATGGGCCAGCTGGATACGCACTCGCTATGAAGCAAAGGCAATCCGTGAGGAACGCCCCCCCTGTTATCTAGAGTTTTTAGCGCCAGCTTGAGCCAAGCGCTTAAAAAGCAAAGCCTGCAAGGTCTACATTTACGGACGTGTCCCTTTGCCGCTCGCCCAAGGACAACACCATCAGGTTGGGGTTGTTTTCTTCAACCACTTGCTTGGTGCGCGCCCCTTCCATCTCGACCAGTTTGATTGTGTTGGGAGCAGGTACAAAGCCTGCGGCCTCATAAATTGATTGCTCGCCAAACAGCAAGACAAAACCAGCCTGGGATTCTTTGCTAAGTTTAATTGCGGCGTTAAGAAGTGCAAAGCCAATGCCTTGTCTCCGCGCCTCTTGGCGCACTGCAACTTCGCCGATACCAATAATATTGATCCGTTGATCTCCCAGCTGGATTGCACGATAGCAAAGGCCCAAATGACCAACCAAGGTAGTCTCGTCATAGTACAGAAACCGACAGTGGTGCCGATTTTGAAAGTATGAGCGGCCCTCAAAATCAACGGTGAAGCTTTGGGTTAAAAGCTTTGCTATCGCTGTTTCTTGCCCAGAAGTCAGAAATAATTCCTCCACCCGTTCAATTCTCATCAAATACTCCGAATGACTCTCCTCCCTTCCAAAATTGGTAAGGTTCGGGCACACTGTTATTATTGTGCAGCCTACTTCGGTGGATATGAAGCCAACAAGGTCGGAATTGAAAATTATTTTTGAAAGGAACTAATATGTCTGTTGCAGAAATTTTAGCCCAAAAGGGTAATGATGTAATCACTGCCGATTCCGGGGATACGCTAGAAGCTGTTTCAATAATCCTAGCCGAGAAAAAAATTGGCGCTGTCATGGTTGTCGACAAAAAGGACGATGTTTGCGGGATTTGTTCTGAGCGCGATATTGTCAGGTTAATTGCAAAGGATGGGTCTGCTGCCCTTGGTAAAAAAATCTCTGATTGCATGACCAAGAAAATTATTTCTTGCGAAGAATCTGATACCATCAATCAAGCTATGGAAAAAATGACAGAAGGTCGTTTTCGTCACCTCCCAATCATGAAAAATGGTAAATTGGTGGGGATTATTTCAATTGGTGATGTGGTCAAACGAAAAATCGAACAGGTTGAGCGGGATGCCGAAGAATTAAAGCGCTATATCGCCACTTAAACGTAGGAAAATCTCATGAGAATTGACGCCATAAAAATTGGAAATAACCCACCCCACGACCTCAATGTTATCGTTGAGGTGCCGATTGGTGGGGAGCCGATAAAATATGAAATGGATAAGGAATCAGGAGCCATGGTGGTCGACCGTATTTTGTATACAGCGATGCGTTATCCAGGAAACTACGGTTTTGTGCCCCACACACTTTCCGATGATGGTGATCCAATAGATGTGCTAATCGCTAATCAACGCCCACTGATTCCCGGCGCCGTAATCAACTGCAAGCCCATCGGTGTTTTGTATATGGAAGATGAAGCTGGAGGTGATGAAAAGATCATCGCCGTACCAAGCAATCAAGTCTCAGCGCTGTTTGAAAAAACCAATTCGATCTATGACCTCGCCGACATATTACGTCGCCAAATAGCGCACTTTTTTGAACATTATAAAGATTTGGAAGACGGTAAATGGGTAAAAATCGATCGTTGGGGCGACGCAGATGAAGCCAAAGGGTTGATCGTCAAGGCCATTAAGGATGCCAAAACTTAAGGTCAAATTCTAAAGATGGTCAATCAATCTCAATCGGTAAAAACATTCAATCAACACCTTATGGCCACTTTGAAATTAGGCGTGCCTTTGGTGGTCACTCAACTTATCTTCATGCTTATTGGTGTCACCGATACGCTCATGCTTGGCTGGCTTGGGGTGAAGGAATTGGCGGCTGGAACGCTAGCATTCCAAATGATATTCATGGTTTTTATTTTTGGCCTTGGAATTGGTGCTGCTCTTGCACCATTGGTTGCCGCTGCTGCTGGCCAAGATGATACCCAAAGTGTTAGGCGTACGACCCGCATGGGGCTTTGGGTTCTGTTTTTGACAGTCGTGCTGTTTATGATTCCCCTTTCTTTTGCGGACGTAATCTTACTTGCATTAGGGCAAAACCCCGAGCTTATTAAACTCGCCACTGCCTACCTCGTGATTGCCCAGTGGTCTTTATTCCCTGCTTTCTTACATGCTGGATTGCGTAGCTTTCTAACTTCCTTAGAACACACAAAGGCGGTTTTGTGGTCTGCTACGGCAATGGCGGTTATCAACGCGATTTTGAACTATGCTCTGATTTTTGGGAATTTTGGCGCCCCTCGTTTAGAAATGGAAGGGGCGGCGATTGCTACTTTGATTGCAAATTTGGTGCCCTTAATTGGGCTGGGATTGTACATTCACTTTGGCGAAACAGCACGGCCTTACGCCATTTTTCAACGGTTTTGGCGTCCCGAGTGGCCAACCTTTCGCTTAATCCTAAAAATTGGCCTGCCCATCGCAATCAGCATTTTCTTTGAAGCGGGAATGTTTGCAGCTGCAGCACTGATGATCGGCTGGATTGGGGTAGTGCCCTTAGCCGCTCACGGTATTGCGCTGCAATGGGCCAGCCTTTCGTTTATGATACCGCTTGGCTTTGCCATGGCCGGAACAATTCGTGTGGGCAATGCGGCAGGGCGCAAAGATTTTGGTGCCATTGGCCCAGCAGGGTGGGCTGCCATGATGGTTGGGCTTTGTTTTTCGGCTGCGGCTGCATTGGTGTTTTGGTTCATGCCCGAACCGCTGATCTGGCTGTTCTTAGACAATAACAACAAAGATGCGGAGGCGGTTTTGGCTTACGCTATTCCGTTGTTTGCTATGGCCGCCGCTTTTCAAGTTTTTGATTCACTACAGGTGGCATCAGGTAGCAACTTGCGGGGACTTCAAGACACAAAAATTCCGATGATAATCGCGACCATTAGTTATTGGCCTGTTGGCATGGGCATGGCTTATGTGCTGGCATTTCCCCTTGGTTATGGTGGCGCTGGCGTTTGGGGCGGGTTGGTTATCGGTCTTGCCGTTGCAGGCGTTGCTTTGACTTATCGATTTGTTCATCGGCAACGGTTAGGCCTGTTGTAGTCCAGCCATTAAGAGCGGCTGATCTTCACGATAATGTTAGCCACCGTGCAGCTAGTTGATTTCATAATTCTTTAACATTGTCATAACGTCAAAATTAGAAATTCAAATAATTATTGGAACCCCTATGAAAAAATTTATTACAGCCAGTGCATTCGTTGCCACTGTTTTTGCATCCTCTGCCGCCCTTGCAGAATGTAAAACAGAAATAAAAAAAGCAGATTTAACAAGCGAACAAGTTCTCGGGCTTTATGATTGCATCAAGTCCGAGTTACGTGAAGGTTATGCTGGCATGGGCGGTAAGAACACTAAGGAATATACAAATTGGAAAGCTGCAGCCACAGCTCCCGCAGCCCCAGGGTTTCACGGCAAACGTTTCTTGATGACCTTTGTCAATGAAACAGGTTACGCCGAATATGTGAAATTTGCTGATGAAAACGTCAAGATGCCAGTCGGCAGTTTGATTGCAAAAGAAAGCTTTAACGTGTCCAAAAAAGGGGTGGTCAAAAAAGGTCCATTGTTCTTCATGACCAAAGTTGAAGCAGGAAGTGAGGCGGACAAATATGGAAATTGGGTCTACGCTGCTTTTAATCCAAAAGGCAAAGAAATGAAAATCAAGCAAGGGTTTTGTCACGGTTGCCATAAAAATTATGAGGACCAGGATGCCCTTGGTTATCCCGTTGAAGATGTTCGTGTGAAAGCAAATTAATATTGCAGAGCTGACGAACTGATAGGTAACAAAAAAGGTCGTTGGAAATAATCCAACGGCCTTTTTTGTTAACCGCCGAAGCTTGTTGGCGCTGGTGAGATGACTACGCTAGAGCCAGTTTGGATACGATTAACAACTAGCCCACGCTGCAGGCGCCCGTTAGATTTAAAGCGAAAGACACCGCTCACACCACTAAACCCGGCTTGGCTTTGAATGGCTTGATCACTGAATGGGGCCTGTTGATCTTTTCGGATTAATTCAGCAGCCAAGCTAACAGCATCATATGCAAGAGCAGTATTACTGGCTGGCCGCTTGCCATAGGTAGCACTGTAGCGCCGAGCAAAGCTTTCAAAATTACGCTTTTCAGCTCCAGCGTATATTGCCCCTGCTAACACGGAAGAGCCTTTATTGACCCCCTCCCACTGGCCCGAACCCATGATTTGCATTCCAGAAAGGTTTACGCCTAATTTGCTGATGGCCTTCAACAAAACGCTGGGAATTTGCCCCCCTTCAGGAATGTAGATGCCATTGGCATTACCAAGGATTGGTGCGGCTGCCCGTGCTGCTTTTTCGAGCGATGTCGCATTTCGAGCGTAGCGAATAATGGAAACCACCTGACCTGCAGCTTCATCAAAAACTCGCCTCATCTCTCTTTCAACCAAAGAACCGTAAGCTCCTTCAGGTAAAAGCGCGACAACGCGGTTTGTTCCAACGGATAATCCATAATGTAAAGTTCGACGAACATCGGCTTCCGGAGCAAAAGACATGAGGTACACTCCTCGTGATGCTCGTGCGGCATCTGAGGAAAATGCAATCATTGGCATATTCGCGGGTTTGGTAATTCCTGATGCGGCGCTAACATTTGCAGAAAACAATGGCCCCAAGATCAAGCTGGCTCCTTCGTTGCGAGCCTGTTCAGCAAGTAAGGCGGCGCGGGCAGCTTTTCCCTTCGTATCCTTGATGATTAGATGTAACCGACCAGACCCAAAATCACGAACGGCAATACGCGCGGCGTTGGCGTATTCTTTCCCAATCACACCGGCACCGCCCTGTGCTGACATGGGTAAGAGTAAGGCGATGCGGACGGGGCCATTGCCAACTTTTTGGCCTTCATAT
>JAZGFF010000191.1:0-3264 GCA_036479095.1 Rhizobiaceae bacterium
CGCCGTGAAAACTATATTCATTACCATTGTCGCCATTTGGACGGGTTTGATTTTGTTAATTTAACCAGCCGTACTTTACGGGACGGTGCTTATACAACTGATCTACCGACGATCAGAAGCGAGATTAAGCCCAGTGGGGATCATTTTTTGACCCATGATTATACGGTTGCTCAGGGGTTTACTGAACGTCCCGTAAAAATCACGGTTCCTGGGGTGACGACGGTTATGGATACCTGTGCCAACGACTATTATAAGGATGAACGGCAGCTTGCCTTTGACCTAGCTGATGCTTTGAATTTTGAAATTCGAGCGCTGGCTGACGCTGGGTGCAAATATATTCAAATCGATGAGCCCTTATTTGCACGGAATGTCGATCGGGCGTTGGAGTATGGGATTGAGTGTCTTGATCGCTGTTTTGATGGGGTGGGGGCTGATGTAACCCGCGCAATGCATATGTGTTGCGGTTATCCGGGGCATTTGGATGATCACGGTTACCATAAGGCGGATGCGAGTAGCTATTTCAGGCTTGCAGCCTCGCTGGATGCCGCAACAGTTCAGCACGTCTCGATTGAGGATGCTCACCGCCATAATGATTTGAGCCTGCTTGAGGAATTCAAGAGCACGACCGTTGTTTTTGGGGCGGTAGCCATTGCCGATAGTAAGATTGAGACCACAGAGGCAATTGCGGCGCGTTTGAAGCAGGCGCTTGAGCATATTGACCGTGATCGTTTGATCGTTGCGCCTGATTGTGGTTTGGCCATGCTTGGCCGTGAATTGGCCATGACTAAACTGACCAACTTATGTGACGCGGCCCACAGCATATGAATACGTACTTTTAGGTACGGTAAGAAAATTTAACGAGCAGCGTGCAAAGCAAAAAAAAGACGCGGCCTAAGCCACGCCTTTGAATATCATTAGGTGGCTTCCCGCTATCATGGGCGCCAGTAAGTGAAGTGGTCGTGAACCGCTTCACAATCATAGGCGCCACGCATATCGATGAGGGGAGCGCCTTTGGGCACCAAAGATTGGATGGTTTCAAGATCAAGTTGTTCACGGAATATCTTGTGACCTAAGGTAACGATTATTGCGTGATAAGCGCCGCCATCAAGGGGATCTTCAATAATATTTGTACCACGCCCGCCTTCAAAATGATCATCGTCAGCGATTGGGTCGAAGTTATAAACGTCTGCACCTTGCGCCCATAGGTAATCCATCATTTTGAATGTCTTGGAGTTACGGGTGTCGGGACAATCTTCCTTAAACGTACGGCCAAGTACGAGAACTCGTTTGTCTTTGAGTTTTTGCCCTTTGGATTCGAACAGTTCTTCTAGCTTTTCAACCAAGAAGAAAGGAGTTTGTTCATTCACCGAACGACCAGCAGCGACCAAGTCCATGGAAAGGCCATGGCGGCGGCCCGCATCGACCAAATAGTAGGGATCAACTGCAATACAATGACCACCGACCATGCCGGGGCGATAATGGTGAAAGTTCCACTTGGAAGAAGCTGCCGCAATCACATCGGAAGCACGAATACCCATTTTATCGTAGAGCACCATCAGCTCATTCATCAAGGCAATGTTGACATCGCGTTGAGTGTTTTCAAGAATTTTAGCGGCTTCAGCAACACGGATGTTGGCGGCAGGAAATAACCCGGCTTTTACAACGCGGCTGTATAATTTAACCAGAAAATCAGTCACTATCGGAGATGTTCCTGAGACTATCTTCTTGATATCAGCTAGTTTTCTACTTGGGTCCGCCGGGTTGATACGTTCGGGAGAATAGCCAAGGTAAAAATCGATCCCTTCCTTCATGCCGGACATCTCTTCCAGAATAGGAAGGCATTTGTCTTCGGTTGTTCCAGGATCAACGGTTGATTCAAAGATTACCACGCAGCCCTTCTTCATATTCGTGCCAATGGAGCGAGAAGCTGAAAGGAGGGGGGAATAATCAGGTCGGTTGCGGCTGTTTACTGGGGTTGGAACGCAGACCAAAATCGCATCGGCTTCTTTCAAAGCCGCAGCGTCACTGGTGTATTCCGCGTCAGCATCTGCCAATTGAGAGGAACTAACTTCGCCAGTATAATCAATATTATTCTGTAGTTCAGCAATTTTCTTAGCATCGATATCCAAACCGATTGATTTACTGTTCTCTGAAAACCCGCAGATCAGTGGAAGGCCAACATAACCAAGGCCAACAACAGCAACCCGTGCCGTTGCTGGATCTGGCAGTGTAACTGGCTCATCCGTTATTAGTTTGAGGTTGTTGCCTTGATCGCTCTCATTGGTTCTAGCGATTCTATTATATATGGATTGTACGCTCATTATGCCCCTGTTTTTCCCCGAAATATCCGTCCTGTTGAGCACCATGGAGAGAATTTCTTATATAAAGGTAAGCAAAACGTGCTTCATTATGTTATGGTTAAGATGGTCTTAATGCGCCCATTTTATGGGGGAGATTTTTAGGATTTGTTTACTTCGTTCGATGAAACAGAGTAAATAAATGGTTAAATCATTGATTAAAATGCATTTTCCAAATTCTTGTTAACCTTACGATTATTCCTAATGCAGATAGTCGCACTTGAGTTGGGGCGGCTCGTTGATGTCTCCCTTATTTTTTAGAATGTGAACCTGGGGAACTGCGTTCATCTGTTTAGGGCGTTAGATGCAAGCAATTACAACCATTGAATGGCTGTTTGGGCTACTCGTGTTGGTCGTGTTTACGAACCGGTATGTGTATGGCTCGTTGCTGCGTATTGCGGATAAGCGAACCGACATTGATTATAATGTCGACCCTGAAGAATGGCCCAGTGTTGCGATTGTTGTTCCTGTCTATTGTGAAGGGGAGAGCGTCTTGCAAACAGCCGCTTCCTTTGAAGCGCTAGATTATCCACGGGATAAATTAGAAGTCGTTTTCATCGATGACCAATCAACCGATGATACTTATGAATATCTACAAGAAGTTTGTCGGCGATACCCATGGATGCGGTTGATTCAAAACCAGCAAAACATGGGTAAGCGGTTAGGCATCAAGAACGCAGTTCTGGATATTGATACCGATCTTATTCTGTCTGTAGATAGTGATGTGATCGTTGATAGTAATGTTGTCCGTGAACTCACCCGCCATATGTATTCAAGCGGAGCGGATGCCGTTGGCGGATGCGTATTTGTTTCTAATGCCAAGGAAACCTGGTTAACCCGCATGCAGGCTGTAAAGTATTGGGTTGGTTATCAATTCTTGAAAAATGTCGAGAATGCCTATGATCAC
>JAZGFF010000192.1:0-11314 GCA_036479095.1 Rhizobiaceae bacterium
AGGGGTGTTGAGTGTTGCAGTGACGCAGGTTCCGCAAGCCAGCCAAGGTAGCTTAAGCTACAGCCTTGATGGCGGCGGCACAGCAGTGGTCACCACCACAACGGTGATGTCGGTGACTGAGTTGGCCAGTGTCAGCTTTACCTCTGCCCCGAACTACAATGGTGCAGTGGATACCTTCACCTATACGGTCAGCGATGATGAGGGCGATGCCAGCGCCAGCGATGCCGGTTCCTTAGGCGCGGTACTGATCACCATTAATGCAATTAATGATGCCCCGATTGCGATTAATGATGGGCTTGTTGCCGTTACTGAAGATACACCTGCCACAGGTAATGTATTGACCAATGACAGTGATCCTGATGGCGATGCGATTGAGGTTCTAGAATTTACAGTTCCTGGCGTGGCCGGAACAATACCAGCGGGAAGCACCGCCTTTATCTCGGGTGTGGGAACGTTGGTAATTGAAACCAATGGCGACTTCACCTTCACACCGATTGGCGAATATAATGGGCCGATACCAACGGCGACTTACACAATCACGGATAATGTCACAGGTACGGCAACAGCCGAGCTCGCATTTGAAGACGTCACCCCAACGAATGATGCTCCCGAGGCAATTGAAAACACCTATGTAACGCCAGAAGAGGTGCTTATTGCAGGGAACGTTATTGTTGATAATACCGGCTCAGGCGTCGATAATGATATTGATGGCGACGGCTTGAGCGTTAGCACATTTACAATTGCTGGTCAGGCCGGATTATTTGCGGCAGGCACCCCTGTCACGATTCCAAATGTGGGTGCTTTAACCCTCGAAAGTGATGGTTCCTTCACATTCTTAGCCGTCCTTGATTTCAATGGAATGGTTCCTGCCATTAGTTACACGGTAACCGATGGCAATGGTGGCTCAGACACGGCTTTGTTGAATATTGAAGTGACACCAATCAATGATGCACCAAGCGCAACTACGGTTCCTGCAACGACGCTCGAAGATCAAACCGTAAATGGTGATGTTGTGATGAGCGATGTTGATGGCGATACGCCTTTGGCAAGCTTGAGCGCACCTGCCGCCAATGGAGTTGCGTTCATCAGCCCCAATGGCACATGGAGTTATACACCCTTTGCTGATTTCCACGGTACAGACACATTTGATGTTCTGGTTGATGATCAAAATGGCGGAACAACAACGGTTACAGTAAGCATTGTGGTTACTCCGGTCGTAGATATTGCTGATGATAGCATTGAAGTCACAGAAGATATTCCCCTGACCGTAAATGTTATCACTGGTCTAGACACAGTTGGTGGTACGACTGGAGCTGGAGTCGATAGTTTTGAAGGCTCACCAATAATTACCAACGTCACGCAGGGCACAAATGGCTCGGTAACTTTCGCAGCAAATGGTGAGGTAGTTTACACCCCTGATCCTGATTACAATGGTCCAGATACATTCACCTATACGGTTATTTCTGGTGGTCAAACCGAGACTGCTACCGTGAATGTCAACGTACTGCCTGCCAATGATGCGCCAACTGGTGTAGCGCCACCGGCCATTACGCAAGAAGAGGTTCCTGTATCTGGTGTTGTCACGATGAGCGATCCAGATGGTGATCCGACAACGGCCAGCTTAGCGGATGATCCAACCAACGGGACTGTCATTGTCAATCCTGATGGAACTTGGACCTATACACCAAACGTTGATTTTGATGGTTTGGACACATTCACTGTAACCATCGATGATGGCAATGGTGGCACGGCAACTGTCCTTGTAGAAGTAACGGTGCTTGATATAAACGACGCCCCGGATGCAACATCTTCTAGTGTGCAGGCCGTTCAAAACAACCCAACACCATTGAATATCACTCTACCCACCGATGTTGATGACGTGCAGGCGGACTTGAAGAGCATTATTATGCAAGGGCCTTCCTCGACCCAAGGCTCCCTAAGCTATGTTCAAGATACGGGTGGTTCGGCCATCCCATTGACCACCGGAACCATTCTCTCAAACACTGAATTGAGCACGGTACTGTTCACTGCAACGCCTGGATATTTGGGTGCCGTCAATCCATTGGTTTTTGCCACATCAGATGATGATAATTTTTCTGATGCGGGTAGTATCGCAACGATCTCAATTGAAGTTGTTGATGCGCCGCTCGTGACGCAAGCGAGCGAACCTCCTCAAATCACACCAGAAGATGTGCCAATCAATGGCCAAATCGATATTCTGGCTACCTATCCGACAACGACAACAATCACAGTACCGACCGATAATGGGACGGTGATTATCGTTGATCCAACCACTGGTGAATATATTTACACGCCAAATCCGAATTACAATGGCCCAGATCAATTCACAGTGCTTGTGGTTGATGGTATCAATCCTGACGTTGTCGTCGTGGTCGATATCACTGTCACACCTGTTGATGATCCAACCAGTGTTGTTGATCCGGTCGTGCCAATTGAACTGATTGATGGTGGAATTCCCTCCATTCCTATCCCGCCATTGTTTATCGATATAGATTCGCCGCTAACTTACACAGTGATTGGCTTGCCCCCTGGGCTGGTATTTGATCCTGTAACAAATATCATTGGCGGGCAATTGCCACCAAATGCTTCACAAACTGGCCCTTACACAGTGACAGTCACGGCCACGGATGGGGTGAACCCACCAGTTTCTGTTGTTCTAGAAATTGAGGTGTTGAACCCAGCTCCAATTGCGCCTGCAACGATTGACAGGCCTGTAAATGAAGGTGATTTAATTACCATCGAATTGCCAGGTTTGGTCAACGATCCTGATGGCGATGTTTTATCATGGACATCACCAGATCTGCCAGCATGGATCACCCTTGACCCAGTAACGGGTGTCCTGTCTGGTGTTGCTCCAGAAGATTCTGCTGTTGATGGTCCCGTATCCTTTACCGTGATTGTTGATGACGGTGAGGGTGGGGTGAGCTCAATTCTCGTAACCATCACGCCAATTGCCCCAAGCGATGCGCTTCCCGATAGACATATCGGCGCAGTGCAAGAAAATGTGATTGAAAACCACGATCTTCCGGAAGAAGAAAAAGCGCCAGTCGTTCCGTTTATTGTCAATGCTGTTGAACAAATCCAGGACCTGAAAAGTACAAAACCTGTCGATGGGGTGAAAGGTATTATCCACGACACGGTCAATAATGTTGAAGATATGAAATCGACTGAAAATGCTGAGCTGGAAGATCCGGCAGTGTTGGAAGCGGTTGAGGCAATCAATGCTTTGCGCAAAGTTCATGAAGAAAATGAAATTGTTTCAAGAAATGTCTTTGAAGATTGGGATGTGGAAGGTCTAACTGGGTTCTCATTGAAATTTGGCTATGGCGATGGATTTGAAACCGAGCATTCTCGCGGTGATGAAGTATTGGGCCAATTGGTTATCGAGACCTATGTACGGGAGCGTATTTTGTTTATTGATGTGAGCAATACTTTCGATCCACAAACCCAAGGGATTGTGAGGGCGTATCATGTGGAAATGGCAGATGGCTCGGCTATTCCAGATTGGATAAGAATTGTAAGAGATGGGTTTATCGTAGTCGAACGGCCAGCGAACCTATGGGATCTTGAATTGCGAATCTTTGCAGAAATGGAAGATGGAAGCGTTATCTCCAGAGGTGTTGCCATCGATGGCCCAACCGGTGAAATTCAACCACTCAAGCTTTCGGACAATGCAGGCTCAAGGTTGTTTGAAGACCAACTGCAAGATTTAGCCAAGTCTGATTCTCGAGTAATTTATGATAAGAATCGTTCAACAAAATAATGCGAAAGCTTTTTAACTAATGAATTGCCCGCTAAGAACTGCGGGCAATTCAAGTATGTTGAGTTAGATGGAATTCATCCATCCTATCAGCCCATCGGCTACTATTCCCTGCGCCTTTTTGCTTACAAAAATGCCCACATGGCCACCATCAATTCCTAATTCGTGATAGCGCTCAGGGTTGATGAATTTTCCAAGCGCTGTTGTGCAACTATTGGGTATGATATGATCTTGCTTGGCATAGATATTGATCACAGGGCAGGTGATGCGTGAGAGATCGATTTTCTCGCCTTGAACTTCAAACAGACCTTTGATGAGCTGGTTTTCGCGATACAATTGATTGATTAATTGACGCGCTGCCGCCCCTGCATGATCAGGTCGATCTGCAATCCATTTTTCCATACGAAGAAAATCCATGGTGGCTTCAGGGTCATTGTTAAGGTTTTTCAAATCCAAGGATAGCTTTGAAAGACCTGAAACATGGGTAAGCGATGAAAAAATATTCCCAATGAACGCACCTGGCAACATGCCATATGTTTCGAGCAAGAGTTCAATATCCTCAGCCTCAAGGTTTTGTGCCCAGATATTGATAAACCCTTCGCCCAATCGAAATTCTTTTGGCGCGCCATGAAAGTCGATGGGAGTTATGGCCAAGGCGAGGCCAGCCAATAAATTTGGTTGCAGGGCGGCCTGCATAGCAGCCATAGTGCCCCCTTCACAAATCCCAAATAATGTGGCTGGTTGATCATTGTTCAAACGGTACACATGCTCGATACAAGCCCGTAAATAGTCGCCAATATAATCATCAAAATCCAAATACTGATCGATGCGAGTAGGGGTTCCCCAATCGATCACAAAGACATCAATCCCTGCTTGCAGTAAATTGCGCACTAACGAGCGATCATGATGAATATCAATGATGCTATAGCGGCCAACCAATCCATAACAAATGATCACCGGAGGGATGCTAAGATTTCTGCTTGTAAGCGCTCGGTAACGAAGCAACCGCATTTTATCTATTTGTAAAACCACATCATGTTCAGTTTTTGCAATTTCGACTTCGGTGCTTTGATAATGATGTAAAGTGGAGTTGTTGCGATAGGCATTTTTATTGACTTCGGCCATTTTCGTTAAAGCCAACGCCCAAGCCTTTTGCCCTTCAAAAGAGGGCAGGCTCGTTCTCTTTTCATCTGGTAATTTAGTTTGCATCAATCTTTAATTTTACCCTTGATATCGGTTAGCTCTCGCTTCACCTTTCGCAGCTCGCGACGTAGCTGATGGATTGTTTTTGCTAAATCATCAATCTCAGTACGGGTGGGAATTTGAAGTTGCTCTGATAATACTTCTGCATGATCTTTCTGCCGAGCTTTGATTTTCAAAGCCATGCGAAACATATTTTTCTGGGCATCCAGATAAGCGGGCGATGTTTGTACTTTTTTCAATTCGTAATTTGCAGATTTTAACCAGGCTTCTAAGGCTTGCGAGCTAAAGGATGATTTTAAATCATCCAACGAAAAATGCACAGAATAGCTCATGAAAGCTTTCTCCCAAGCTTCGTTCAGAACCACCGCCAATTGTATACCAGCTTTTTGGAATTCTTTCGCTTCATTCCAATTCTCAACGATTTCTGATTGAGTTGAATAGAACATCGATGCGGTCGAATTGGGAAATGAGGATAAAATATGGAGCCATTGCTCTGGGGCAAATTTTTTCCAATATTCTAAGTTTTGGTGCGCCCAAAAACCCTCGGCTCTCCCCCTCTGGTCGTCCTTATTTTTCATACCGGACATCATCTCGTCGTAAGACATGCCCGGTACCCAGGGTTTCAACAAATTTTGCCACTCCGTTAGCGGGTCTACACAGGTGTCTTCATGGTTAGGTTCTGCATTGTCATGACTAGAGTCAGGACTAGAAGAATTTGAAAAAGAGTTTTGAAAAGTTTTTGCAAATTCTTTTTGCGTGCGAAGAAATAGTTCTTGCCCTTCTTGCCACATACCCAGCATCTTTTGAAAATTAATCTCATCATTCGCCATTGATTTCTTGTCACTCCTAACCTTAAGTCAACCGTACAAATTTATCGCTCAACTCGCAACAAACAGATTTGCGCCTTGCTCGTGGCTTGTTATAAGCGAGGCGATATTGGCTCTAACGAGCAAGCAGCGTGCCATGGCAAAAATGACAATAGAAAAACAAGATGGGCGAAAACCTGTCCTGATTAAAAAATACCCAAATCGTCGCCTCTACGATACTTCCACCAGCTCTTACATCGTTTTGGATGATATTGTCGAACTGGTTAAATCGGATATCCCCTTCGTAATTGAAGATAAAAAATCAGGGGAAGACATCACCCGTTTAATTTTAAGCCAGATCATTTTTGAGCAAGAAAACAAGTCATCAGATTTTCACTTTCCCATTCAGTTACAAAAGCAGCTCATTACTATGTATGGGGATAAATATAGCGCAATGATTCCCGATTTCTTAGGAAATTCGATGGCCGTGTTTCTCAAAGAACGTGCCAAGGCTAAAAAAGCTGTTGAGAGCGTGGTCGAGCGTGGGACAAAATCGGTGGTTGAATTTGGGCAAACTATTGCCCTTAAAAATCTAGACCTTTTCAAACGCTCGCTTGATGTTTTTGATGAAGTAAGTGGGCTTGGTCCGAAAAAATCCAAAGACACTGAGAACAAGGACACTGAGAAGCTGAGCGAAGAGGAAGAGTTGGTTAAACAAATTGAAGCCTTGCAATCTCGCCTAATATCTTTGAAGCAAAAGCAAGATTAACTCGGTCTTGCAAATAGAAAAGTGAAATTGGAATGACAAGTATTCGTAAAACACAATGTTTGATCAATGGTTTTTGGGTTGGAGACGAGCAGACAGCCATTCTCAACCCTGCCAATGGAAAAGAAATTGCGAAAGTTCCACAAATGGGAGCTACCGAGACGAAGGAAGCTATTTCGGCGGCAAGTGCAGCTTTTATGGACTGGTCAAAAACAACGGCCAAATCCCGTTCCCTGATCATTCGTCGCTGGTTTGATTTGATTGTTGAAAATGCTGATGAGCTGGCGGCGATTTTGACCGAGGAACAGGGCAAGCCCTTAGCAGAAGCCAAGGGCGAAATCCTTTATGCAGCATCTTTTGTTGAGTTCTATGCCGAAGAAGCCAAACGTATCTATGGGGAAACCATACCGAGCCCTTTCGCTGATGGCCGCATCGTGGTTATTCGCCAACCAATTGGGGTCATAGCTGCGATAACACCGTGGAACTTTCCTGCTGCCATGATCACCCGTAAATTGGCTCCAGCTTTTGCTGCTGGCTGTACCGCCGTGGTTAAACCTGCTCCAGATACACCTCTCACTGCATTCGCCCTTGGGGAATTAGCCCAACAAGCTGGCCTACCCGACGGGGTGTTGAACATCATTTCTGGAGATGCAGTCGCCATCGGCGGACAGTTATGTGCGAGTAAAGATGTGCGTGCCTTGACCTTCACCGGTTCAACGGCGGTCGGAAAATTACTGATTAAACAATGTGCTGATACGGTAAAACGGATGGGCTTAGAGCTTGGCGGCAACGCCCCATTCATTGTTTTCGATGATGCTGATATTGATGCTGCCGTGCAAGGGGCAATGGCCTCAAAATTTCGCAATGCCGGCCAAACTTGCGTCTGCGCTAACCGAATTTATGTGCAGGATGCGGTCTATGACAAATTTGCCGAAAAGCTTGCAGTTGAAGTCGATAAGTTAGTCGTCGGTGCGGGAGATCAAGATGGAGTTACACAAGGCCCGTTGATTAATGAAGCAGCAGTTGCAAAAGTTGATAGCTTGATCGCCGATGCCCTAGATAAGGGCGCATCGGTTTTAATCGGCGGTGGACGACACGAATTAGGCGGTCTTTTTTATCAACCAACAGTGCTAACGGGAGTAACGACAGAAACAAAATTGACCAATCAAGAAATATTCGGCCCCGTTGCTCCGCTCTATCGCTTCAAGAATGATGATGAAGTAGTCGAATTAGCCAATGCCACAGAGTTTGGTTTAGCCGCTTATTTTTATTCAAGAGATATTGGCCGTATTTGGCGCGTAGCTGAGGCTCTTGAGTATGGCATGGTCGGCATTAACACGGGCGTGATGTCCACAGAGGTTGCCCCCTTTGGCGGGGTGAAAGAATCAGGACTTGGTCGTGAAGGTGGTCGTCATGGCATCGATGAATTCACAGAAATGAAATATATGCTGATGAGCGGAATTTAACCCGAATGTTTGGAACGATCGCGCTTAAGGTAGGTATTCGACAAGACAAATCTGGACAGGGACAACTTTGTTTACTACCTGATGGGCTGAAATAAGTTCTTTGGGCAAAGTTGATGGTAAAAGTTACTGAAAAGCAGGTGAAGGAACGGCTGGCGAAGGTTAAGGGGCCAGATCTTGATGGTGATATTATCTCGTTGGGTATGGTCAGCAATATTTTGATCAATGACGATAAGGTTATATTCTCCATTAATGTACCTGCAGAACGGGCCCAAGAATTGGAACCCCTCAGGGCTGCTGCTGAACAAACGGTAGCGAAGCTAAAAGGCGTTACTAAAGTTATGGCGGTGTTAACTGGTGAGCGGGCTGCTGGGTCTGCGCCAGTACGTCCAGCGCCAAGTGCTACTCAAGCGGCTTCTGTGCCACCTCCCATGCAGGCGCAAATGGGAAAAAGCGCAGCAAGCCAACCAAATCAAAAAGCCGGCGTTCCTGGAATTAAATCAATCATAGCGGTGGCCTCTGGCAAAGGTGGTGTCGGTAAATCGACCACCTCCGTAAACTTGGCGCTGGGTATGCAGGCGCAAGGTTTAAAGATCGGCATTCTTGATGCGGATATCTATGGCCCCTCAATGCCCCGCCTTTTGGGTATTACAGATAAACCTACAGCCAATGGCCGCATCCTCGACCCCCTAGAAAGTTATGGTTTGAAAGTGATGTCGATGGGCTTTTTGGTGGAAGAAGACACGCCAATGATTTGGCGCGGCCCGATGGTGATATCTGCCCTTACCCAAATGTTGCGAGAAGTGGCTTGGGGAGAATTAGATGTTTTAATTATCGATATGCCGCCCGGTACTGGCGATGCGCAGCTTACCATGGCGCAACAGGTGCCCTTGGCGGGGGCAGTGATTGTCTCTACCCCACAAGACATTGCGCTTATTGATGCTCGTAAGGGGCTGAATATGTTCCGCAAGGTCGAGGTTCCGATCCTTGGCATCATTGAAAATATGAGCACTTTCATTTGCCCCAAATGCGGGGAGCAATCGGATATATTTGGCCACGGCGGGGCCAGACAAGAAGCGGAAAATATGGGAGTCTCATTTCTTGGCGAAGTACCATTGCATATGGATATTCGGACAAATTCCGACGGTGGCACACCGGTTACAGTTTCCTCTCCGAATGGCCCCCATGCCGTAATATATAAGAATATTGCATCTGCCGTGTTGGAGCGGCTGGAAATTGAGAAGGCTCAATCTGAAGAGCACGCTCCTAAAATCGTGATCGAAGAGTAACCTCTAGAATGCTTCGAGGGATTGAGAATTATACACATTCTTAGGCATGAATGTGACCGCGTCAGGCTTGTGTTACGCACCTCATTGTGGCTTTACTCTGTCAGGGAGGAGAGTCGTTTATGACATCTCACGTCGCAAAAGCTGCGATTAGCGAAGAAGATACCATGCGTGCGAGCCTTTATGGTTTGCTCGGCAGCTTGCTTTTTGTTGCCCCCTCCACAGATACACTCAACTCAATGCAAGACCTTTCGGGTGATGAAACCGAAATGGGTAACGCATTCGATACGCTCGCGAAATTGTCTACGGCAACAGACGTGAAAACCGCCTTAGACGAATACAACGGCCTGTTCATCGGTATGGGGCGGGGTGAGTTGCTCCCTTATGCCTCCTATTATCTCACGGGATTTTTGAACGAAAAGCCTCTGGCAAAGCTGCGCAACACGATGCAAGAATTGAACATTGCCCGTAGTGATGAAACGAAAGAGCCTGAGGATCACATTGGTTCGCTTTTCCAAATGATGGCTGGTTTGATTACTGGCTCTTACGGTGCTCCAGCCATGATTGCTGTGCAGCGCGATTTTTTCGATACTCACATTGAACCGTGGGCATCACACTTTTTCAAAGACCTGGAGGCTGCTGAATTAAGCCGCCTTTATCAACCGGTGGGAACAATCGGCAGGTTATTTGTAGGAATTGAAACGGACGCCTTCTCGATGGAGTAGGCGTCTTTTTTATGATGCGGGTCTGCCCCGCATCAGATCAAGCAAGAGTTCCATGCTTTTGTTCTGGTTCATGGATAGGCAGAAATGGAGGGCCTTATGGCTAAAAAAGATAAAGACATTGAAGCTAGGCGTGATTTTTTAAAGCTCGCTAGTCTCGGCACCGTTCTCGGTGGCGCAGCATTGGCAACGGGCGGTAATGCCCAAGCCGCAGAAAAAGTGGAAGAGGCAGGAAGCGGATACCGTGAAACTGCCCACGTAAAACAATACTACGAAACGACACGTTTCTAAACCGAATTTCACAACTGGCTGCGCTTATGTGTGGCCTAATTTTAATGGAAGCATTTTCATTTGTAGAAAGTGCAAAAGAGGAGAAGTCCCATGCTTAGGAAGAAGGTAGGAAGGGTTGCGCGAAGCCCCCGACTGTCATCGACCACTGGCTCGATAACGGATGCGACGGTCAACCGTCGTGATTTTCTAAAACGCTCTGGCCTTACGGTCGGCGGCATTGCTGCAGTTGCAGCAGCAACAGCAGGCACCGCGACAAAAGCGGAAGCTGCAGGTGCTGCTTCAGGCGGTAAGGTTGATCTCATTAAATCAGTCTGCACCCACTGTGCAGTTGGCTGTACGGTTCTGGCAGAAGTATCCAACGGTGTTTGGATTGGTCAAGAACCTGCTTTTGATTCACCCTTTAACCTCGGTACCCACTGTGCCAAAGGTGCTGCGGTACGGGAGCATGCTCACGGTGAGCGCCGTTTGAAATATCCAATGAAGTTAGTTGGCGGCAAATGGGAACGCCTCTCTTGGGATACAGCGATCAATGAGATCGGTGATTCGATGTTGAAAATCCGCAAGGAAAGCGGACCGGATTCAGTTTATTGGTTAGGTTCGGCCAAGCACAACAACGAGCAGGCCTACCTGTTCCGTAAGTTTGCTGCCTATTGGGGCACCAACAACGTCGATCACCAAGCGCGTATCTGTCACTCCACAACGGTTGCCGGTGTTGCAAACACCTGGGGCTACGGAGCGATGACCAACTCGTTCAACGATATACACAATTCTAAATCGATCCTCTTGCTCGGTTCAAACCCTGCAGAAGCGCACCCTGTTGCTTTGCTTCACCTCTTGAAAGCGAAGGAATCCAACAATGCGCCTTTGATCGTTTGTGACCCACGTTTTACCCGTACTGCTGCCCACGCTGACGAATTTGTTCGCCTGCGCCCAGGCACAGACGTGGCATTGATTTGGGGTATTTTGTATCACATCTTTAAAAACGGATGGGAGGAT
>JAZGFF010000193.1:0-4334 GCA_036479095.1 Rhizobiaceae bacterium
GGTAGAATGATTTTGAAAGGGTTAGGGCAGAGAAGTGTATACTGCAAGCGCGAAAGTGAAGCCAGAAGGCGAATTGAAGTGTGCATTAGGGCACATGACTTCGCCATGATTTGTGGTTAAACTTAGATATTATCGGGATGGTCCATCACGCTCAATTCTACTGGGAGAACAAAATGTCGAAATCAATCATCAAAACTGGGATAAGCCTCTCTGGATTTGCCTTAGCGGTGTTATTCGGCACCAGTGCACTTGTTACGCCAACCCACGCAGCAGGCGGGGGAAGCGGAGGCGAGAGTTCTCCAGTTCCCACTTGTAAAAGAAAAATGGTGTGGAGCAAAACGAAGAAAAAGTGCGTACAAGTTAAAAAGGTAAATGCTAAGAAATGCAAAAAACGCAGCCTTTTTTCACGCAAATGCAAAAATACTAAAAAATCAACTTTCCTCGATGATGATAATATTTATGAAGCAGCACGAGATTTGGCCTATAATCGGCGTTATCAAGAGGCGATTACCTTGCTAAATCTGGCCAGTAATAAAAATGATCCACGGATTCTCAATTATCTAGGCTATTCAAATCGTAAGCTTGGACGAATTGAAAAAGGCTTGGGCTATTATCAGGCGGCTTTGAAGGTTGATCCTGATTATACTCTTGTCATGGAGTATATGGGGGAGGCTTTCTTGCAGCTCAATCAAGTTGATAAAGCGCGCCAGCAGTTGAGCGAAATTCAAAAGCGATGCGGAATTGATTGCCGTGAGTATTCGATGTTGAAGTCTGAAATCGACCGTCATTTAACCAAATAATTAAACTAAAAACGGGTTGCTGGCACGCTCCTGCCCAATTGAACTGGCGGGGCCGTGGCCGCAAATGAATTGCACTTCGTCGGGCCATTTCATCAGCTTCGATTTGATTGAATCGATTAAGGCTTCGTGGTTGCCGCCGGGTAGGTCTGTGCGGCCTATGGAACCTGAAAACAGAACATCACCAACATGGGCGAAATTTGCAGCTTGATTATAAAATACAACATGGCCTGGGGCGTGGCCGGGGCAGTGAAATACTTCAAACTTGTGTTCGGCGCCTTCTTTGCCAAAGGACAGAAATTCGCCTTCCTCTAACCAACGGTCGGGAACGCAGTTCCGCACGGTGCCCTCTAGACCGAACATCTGAGCTTGTTTCTCCAATCCCTCAAGTAGGGGAGTGTCATCTTTATGGGGGCCGATAATATCGACCTTCAAGGTGTCTTTCAATTCCATGGCTCCAGCAGCGTGATCGATGTGACCATGGGTGAGCCAAATGGCTTTTGGCATCATACCAGCATCCTTGATCGCTGCTTCGATCTTGTCAGTCTCGCCGCCGGGATCAACGACCACGCCCTCCATAGAATCTTGATCCCACATCAGGGTGCAATTTTGTTGGAAAGCGGTGACAGGGATAATGGCGATTTGCAGTTGGCTCATGGATAACTCTTGTTTGTTGAACGAATCAAAACGGGCAGCCACAAAGGACTGCCCGTATCTTATACATAATATGTATGGAGGGGATTAGCCCTTCATTTTGTTCATGATTGTACCAGCAAGGCCAGTAAGAATAGCACCACCGGCACCACCACCAACTGCTGCGCCAAGCAGGCTGCCCATCATGCCGCCACCAGCTGCATCACCAGCAGCTGCGCCGCCGGCCATGCCGAGCATGCCTAGGATTGGGCCTGAACCGAGACCACCAAGTGCACCGGCAACCATGTTGCCCATGCCACCCATGCTTGAGCCTTTAAGAACAGAGGCAATTCCGCCGCCGCCCATCATGCCAGTAATAAGTGGAAGACCGTATTGGATAAGAAGATCCATCATAATAAAATTCCCTCTCAAATGAGATGTTAGAAGTGCACACCGCGCACACTTTGTCGTGATTAACGCCATATAGATGAGGAAAGTCAAACCATTGACATCATTATATGTGAGTTTGTTAACTTATGGTTAACTATAGTAAGACGTCATTTGCTGGGGTTTACTGCCTTATCGTAGTCTTCAACCATCATTTTACTGATAGGTCCTGGGGTGAAATTGTAAGGTCCAATTTCTGAAACTGGGGTCACTTCGGCTGCTGAACCGGTGATGAAACACTCTTCAAAATCGGCCATTTCTTCAGGCATGATGGTGCGAACAACAACTTTCAATTGCCGTTTCTTAGCTAGACCAATTACCGTTTGGCGGGTGATGCCATCAAGGAAACAATCAGGATCAGGGGTATGGATAACACCTTCTTTGGTGAAAAAGACATTTGCGCCCGTACATTCAGCAACGTGGCCACGATAATCCAACATCAAGGCATCGGCGTAGCCCTTGGCTTCGGCTGCGTGTTTAGAAAGGGTGCAGATCATATACAGGCCAGCAGCTTTTGCTTTGCACGGAATCGTGGCTGGGTCGGGGCGTTTCCAATCAGCTATATCAAGGCGGATGCCCTTCATTTTCTCTTCTGGGTTAAAATAGGAAGGCCAGTCCCAAGCCGCAATCGCAAGATTAATTGTATTGGATTGAGCTGAAACCCCCATCATTTCACTGCCGCGCCAAGCAACAGGGCGCAGGTATGCGTTCGTCAGGCCTTGGCGTTTGAGGGTGTCGATGCAGGCCTGATTGATCTCTTCAACGGAATAGGGAATTTCAAATCCTAAAAGCGCAGCAGATTTATGAAGCCGCTCGGTGTGCTTGGTTAGCTCAAAAATTTCGCCCCCATAGGCGCGCTGACCTTCAAAAACAGAGCTGGCGTAATGTAACCCATGGCTCAGGACGTGCACTTGCGCATCCGCCCATTGAACAAATTTACCGTTGAACCAGATTTCGCCGTCTAGTTGATCAAAGGGGATGCCAGTCATGACTTGCCTCATTTACTGTTGATACCGGGTATTGTACGCCTATCAAAAAGCATAAGGTATAATGCTCCTAACAGAAAATATGTCAACCCTCCTTACCTAAATTGGAAAATGGATAAAATTTGCGTATGAATAAATTAGAAGCCGCGACAGAAACTGAAAGCCGTGAATTGATCATGACCGCACTCGAAACGAGCGATGGTTTAGACTTTCCATTGGTGGAACTGTTCTTCTTTGCCTATCGGGATTTCATTGCTGATGCTGATGAAGTTCTAGCTGGGTACGGATTTGGCCGCGCCCATCATCGGGTTCTTCATTTCGTAAATCGCCAACCAGGGATGGTGGTGGCTGAATTGTTGGAGATTTTGAAGATTACAAAGCAAAGCCTTGGGCCGGTGCTTCGGCAACTGGTAGAAAGCGGACATTTGGCTCAGGTAGCAGGCCCAGATGATCGCCGGCAAAGACTTTTGTATCCAACCCAAAAAGGCCGCAATCTTTCAATTGAATTGACACATATGCAATCACGCAGAATCAAAGGGGCCATAGAAGCCCTAAAAAACAAAGATCGTGAAAGCATAAAAGACTTTCTGTTCGCGATGATCGAACCAGAGGAACGGGACTTGGTTGAGAGTTTGATGAAGAATTAATGCCGAACCTATCGGTGAAAATTGAGGAGTAGGAATATCATGCGTACGGCTCAAAATAGAACAATGGCAACGCCTAGGAACAGCATTGTTGGGATGGGAAATGAGATGGATGAGTTGAAGGATGATCATGAGGCTCTGGAGGATGATGCGCCCCATATATTGGTGATTGATGATGACAGCCGGATACGGGATTTGCTCTCACGCTATTTAAGTGAGCAAGGCTTTAGAATTTCCATTGCCTCCGATGCACAAGAAGCACGCAGGAAACTTCGGGGTTTATCCTTTGATTTGTTGATTGTTGATGTGATGATGCCCGGTGAAAAGGGAACAGATTTCACCCGTTCTATCCGTGAAGAGCTCGATGTGCCCGTGCTGATGTTAACGGCATTGGGAGAGACTGAGGCGCGGATAAAAGGGCTGGAAGCGGGGGCTGATGATTATCTACCCAAACCCTTCGACCCGAGAGAATTGGTCTTAAGGATTAATGCTATATTGAAGCGGGTTCAGGTGGAGATGGTGCCGGCGATCGAACAAGTATTGTTCGGGCCTTTCACATTCTCAATCGCAGCGCGGGAGTTAAAAAAAGACGGGGTCGTGGTTAAGCTGACCGACCGTGAACGTGAAATCATGACTTTATTTGCGATAAATGCTGGAGAAGTTGTGCATCGTATGGATTTGGTTGGTGGAGAAACGACAGCGAATGAAAGAGCTGTGGATGTTCAAATCAATCGTTTGAGGCGAAAAGTTGAATCTGACCCTGCGGCTCCCACATGGCTACAAACTGTTCGTGGAATAGGGTATAAGCTTCATATCGAATAATCAGA
>JAZGFF010000194.1:0-7982 GCA_036479095.1 Rhizobiaceae bacterium
CGTATTGGTGCTCGAAACCGTAAGAAGGCTATCGCTGTTTGTAAGAAAATAAGAGCTGTTGGTGGGTTTTGTTTGGTGAAGAAAAACTAGCTTTTTCGTAGCGATATATATTCAGCAGTTTGTCGTAATAAATCAGCAGATTGATCAAATGATTCAAGGCAATTGATTGCTTGGATTGAAAGCTGCTTCAATAGAGCTTGGGTTTTATCGATCCCAAAAAGGGCGACAATCGTTGCTTTGCCACGATCGGCATCCTTACGCACAGCTTTTCCCATTGCCTTTGCATTTGACGTTACATCAAGCAGATCATCGGAAAGCTGGAAGGCGAGGCCGATAACTTCGCCATAGCGGATAATATTATTCCTATCCTTTGGGGGTGCGTTACCTAGTATTGCTCCAGCCTCAAGGGCGTATTGCAGCAAAGCTCCAGTTTTCATTTTTTGTAATGTTCTGATTTCTTCTTCCTTTAGTTGGGTGGTTTCGGCAATGATATCTAACATTTGGCCACCAATCATTCCTGAAGCGCCAGCAGCTTTGGCAAGCCTTGTTGCAAGTTCAGCCCGAACGGAAGGATCGCGATGGTTGCCTTCAACCGTAATGAGTTCAAAAGCAAAAGTTAACAATGCGTCCCCGGCAAGTATTGCAGTCGCTTCATCAAAGGCCTTGTGGACGGTGGGCATGCCACGGCGCATGTCATCATCGTCCATCGCTGGCAAGTCATCATGGATAAGCGAATAGGAGTGGAGACATTCAAGGGCGCAGGCGGTTTGCATCGCTTGTTGTTGTGAAACCCCAAAGAGTGCAGCACTTTCGATCAATAAAAAGGGCCTTAAGCGTTTGCCGCCATTCAATAAGCCATGGCGCATCGCAAGAAGAAGTGGTTCAGGAATATCCCTGGCGTTTGAATTAAGAAGCGTATCGAGGTGATCGTGAACTGCTTTGCCTACACTCATCAGGTGGTTTGAAAAATTTTGCTGGTTCATTGAAGATATAATAAACTCCTTGTTCCCCTCTTCCATGCCTGTGGGGCAAGGGTAGGTCAACAGACTGTTGCCCATGGCCGTTGCTCATGGGGGAACGGAGGGGTATGGAATACCCTATTCAATTTTGGAGGTTCAATATTTTGGCGCAGGCAAAAAAAAAGGCTACGGCTATGCCAGCACGAAAAAAACCAACAAAGCCAAAAAAGAAATCTATAGGCAAGAAACCAGCAAAGCCGCGTAGGGTAAAGCTAAGGGTTGATCCTAAAGCTTTTGGTAACCCGCGTTTAAAGAGATTTGTAGCTAAGATTTTCAAATGGACTTTCGTAGCTATTCTACTGCTCTGCATGGCGCCAATTCTACTCACCATCCTTTATATTCCAAGTTCAGTACACCCGATTTCTACCTTGATGGTCTCAAAATGGTATCAAGGAGAGAAAGTTCAGCGTAAATGGGTCAGGTTTGAGGATATCTCCCCCTTTGTCTACCAATCGGTAATATCTTCCGAGGATGGCAAGTTTTGCTTCCATCGGGGAGTTGATTGGGATGCGGTTAATTTGGTTGTGGATGATTTGTTGGAAGGAGAAAAACCGCGCGGCGCTAGCACCATTCCCATGCAGACTGTCAAAAATATTTATTTATGGTCAAGTCGTTCTTACATCCGTAAAATTCTTGAAGTGCCACTCGCTCTTTATGTTGATTTTGTTTGGGGTAAGCGGCGAATGATGGAAATTTATCTAAATATAGCTGAATGGGGACCGGGTATTTATGGCATTGAGGCAGCTTCTCGAGCCTATTTCAAACGATCAGCAAAACATTTGTCCCGCAAACAAGCCGCTCTTTTAGCGGTAGCCCTTCCAAACCCAAAATTGCGTAACCCAAAAAGACCAAAACGAGGGATGCGTAGGCTGGCGCGTTTGGTTGAAGGACGGGCAAAAGCTTCGGGTGCCTATGTAAAATGTTTGAAATAAGAGGCGGTTTTGCCACAAAGACAAGATTCTTTACAAGATTGGCGTTTGTTCAATTCAAAAGCCTTGCTTCTTTTTCCATTTGGGCTATATCAACCCGCAATTCGCACTAAATTTTTTATCAGAGAGTGCAATCTACCCATCCTTTCAAAAGGATGGGGGTGAGATACACTTCTGATGTTCTACGGAGCAAGAATATGGCCGTCCCAAAGAGTAAAATTACCCGCATGAAACGCGGCTTTCGCCGTTCAACTGATGCGCTTAAAAACCCAACCTATATTGAAGACAAGAATTCTGGTGAATTGCGTCGTCCCCATCACATTGACCTGAAAACAGGCATGTATCGTGGACGTCAGATTCTTGAACCAAAAGACAGCATTTAATCTAGCTGCATAAATTCATGATCAAGCGGGTCTACCTCTTAGGTGGGCTCGTTTTTTTATGTCTGTTGATGAGCTGTAGATTCAAGTTTGCCTGTTGGGGTTGTTCCTGTAAAATGAAGCTAATTTTATACAGCTCTGGATTTACTGATGCTCTCAACTCTTCCACTTATGGCAATCGTATTGATAATTTATAACGGGCTTCTGTTCGGCCTTGGTGGAGCCGGTATGACTTGGGATTATGAGCTGTTCAGCATCAACATGGTCTCCGGCTCGGTCTGGAGCTTTGACCTTGGCGATTTTATTATCGTCTTGGGATTATTGTTATTGTTTTTTGAAATTTTGAAATCAACACGGGTAGGCAGATTGTCGATTATCGATCACCTTCTCTCAACCTTAGTGCTGATCATATTTCTGGTTGAATTTTTGCTCATCCCAGGAGCCTCAACTTCAATATTCTTTATCTTGATGTTGATGGCTTTGATGGATGTGATGGCTGGTTTTTCCGTCTCGATCCGCTCTGCGACCAGAGATGTCAATTTTGGCAATGGAAGCTTGTAGCGCAGTAACTATTGGTTTTATTCCATCACCAAATCACCACCGCCACTTTGGGTAGTATGGGGTTGCTTGCGCTGGCGACTTGCAGTTGAGACTTGGTTTTGACGCCGGATTGCCTGCTTAGCCCGTAAGCGCATGCGATCTGCAAGGGTCAAAACACCATTCGGAAGCCGGGCTTCACGGGTGCGAATTTCCCCAAGGTTCAACTCTTTTTTCGTCTTTAATGGTGCTTTTCCCAAAGCCGTAATTGTTGTTTTCTTGGTTGCACCTAATTCTAAATAACTACTCGCATTGGCAGAATTGCATAGCATCGCCGTGGCACCCAAAAAATACGCTATATGTTTAAGTTTGGTCATGGTGATATACTTATGGTTGAATTGTTGCTTTGCAATATTTTAAAAAAAATCCGTTTCAATAGGATTGATAAAATGGTGCATAATTTCATTATTTTGAATTTTTGGAATTAAGATTAACCAAATATGTTCCTCAATAGGAATTGGAAAAAATAGGATCAAGGGATGGTTAGTAACTACGATACCGGTTTAAACAAGAATGCAGCAAATTTTGTGCCACTAACTCCGCTTACTTTTATCAATCGTGCTCGCGATGTTTTTGGCCATCGAACGGCCTATGCCTACGGCGATATCACGAGAAGCTGGAGTGAGGTTCACCAACGCTGTGTGCGATTGGCGAGTGCTTTAAACAGGGCAGGAATTGGCAAAAATGAAACAGTGGCTGTGATTGCGCCGAATATTCCAGAAATGTTTGAAGTGCAATTTGGGATACCAATGTCTGGGGCAGTGATGAACCCCATCAACACACGGCTCGATGCGGCAACTATTGCTTATATTCTCAACCACGGCGAAGCTAAAGCATTAATCACGGACACCCGTTTTGCACCTGAAGTGAAAATAGCCTTGGCTCTCCACGGGGATAGTAATTTGGTGGTGATCGATATTGTCGATTTGGAAACAGATGAAACTGAAGGGGAGTGTTTGGGGGCGGTTGATTATGAAGAGTTCATCGCTGGCGGTGATCCTGAGTATCAATGGTTGATGCCTGAAAATGAGTGGGACGCAATATCGTTAAATTATACATCAGGGACGACAAGTGATCCCAAGGGTGTTGTTGTGCACCATCGCGGAGCTTATCTGATCGCCCTTGGAACAATCGCTGCTTGGCCGATATCAGAAGGGGCGGAGCCTGGGTCTTTCCCCGTTCATATGTCTGTTGTTCCATTGTTTCATTGTAATGGCTGGGGGCATACGTGGGGCTTGGCCGCAAGCGGCGGCATGAGTGTATTGATCCGTAACATCACCGCCAAAAATCTATATAATGGGATTGCGGATCACCGGGTTACCCATTTTGGCGGCGCGCCGATTGTGCTCTCGATGTTGATTAATGCCACAGCAGAAGAGAAAAAGCCGTTTGACTGGTTGATCCGTGTTTATACGGCGGCAGCCCCGCCACCGCCATCGGTAATGGATGCATTTAAAGCTGCTGGTTTTCAACTCACCCATGTTTATGGATTAACAGAAACCTATGGCCATGTGGTTGAATGCGTTCCCCAAGAAGATTGGGCTTCTCTCGATCAGCCTAAGCTAGCTGCGTTGAATTCGCGCCAAGGGGTTGGTTATACCGTTACAGAAAATGTCATGGTGGCAGACTCAGAGACGATGAAACCGGTTCCTTTTGATGGCGAAACCATGGGCGAAATAATGATTCGTGGAAACGTGGTAATGAAGGGTTATTTTCGTAACAAAAGCGCCAGTGAAGCTGCCTTTCATGGTGGTTGGTTCCACACAGGAGATTTGGCGGTTATGCATGGGGACGGATATTTACAAATTAAAGACCGCTCAAAGGATATTATCATTTCGGGCGGCGAGAATATTTCTTCGGTGGAAATTGAATCGGTATTGTTCAAACATCCTGATGTGGAGCTGGCGGCAGTCGTGGCAAAGCCCGATGAGAAATGGGGGGAAACTCCTTGCGCCTTCCTTGAATTGCGAGAAGGAGCGATGGTGAATGAAGAAGAAATTATTGCATTTTGCCGCGAAAATATGGCGGGTTTTAAGGTTCCCAGAACTGTGATCTTTCAGGAGTTGCCAAAGACCAGCACAGGCAAGATACAGAAATATGTGTTGCGAGAAGTGGTGAGCAAACAACTTAGCTAACCTTGCGAAGGTCTATCTGCTCGGCAATAACCTGTCTAAGTAATCCAATTCCAGTTTGGGCCGTGTAGCCTCTCCAAGCTTACGGCGGATGGCTTCTAAGATTTCTCTTGCACGCTGGGCATCAATTTCACCTGGGACCTTTGTATCCTGGCCAAGTTGTGGGCCACGACTGCGGCTTTGTCGTCCAAGGGGGTCGTGGTCTTGGCGCGATTGTTGCCCGTGTTGACCCCGCTCGCCCCGTCGACCTTGTTCCCCTGCTTGGTTTTGCATTTGCTGCATCATCTGTTGTCCGCCCTCGCGCATGGCTTGCAGGGCGCGGCCTTGGTCGCCGGTTGCTTTGCCGGATTGTCCCTTGCCTAGCTTGCCTTTGGCATCCCCCATGGCTTCCCCTGCTTCGCCAAGTTTTTCACCGGGGTCCAGCCCAAGGCCTTTTAAACCATCTTGCAGCTCCTGCATTTGTTTTTGCAAATCGCCTTGTTGTTTTTGTAACTCTTTCATGGCCTTTGCGAACTCTTCCGGGCTCATCGGTTTTTGACCATTTTTTGAATTGCCTTTTTGTCCTTTTTGTTCGCCATTTTGATCGCGGCGGGATTGTTTTTGATTTTGACGGTTTTGTTGGCGCCGCTGCATGTTGAATGTGCGATCCATCAAATCTTGCTGTTGGCGCATCATCTCACCGAGTTTGTTCATTTGCTCGCTGAATTCATCGGTTTGTTGCTGTTGTTGTTGGTTGGGTTTAGCGGTTTGCAGATTATTCATCATTCGTTGCATTTGTTCGAGTAATTTGCGTGCTTCGTCGCGGGAACCCGATTTTGCCAAATCCTCAATCTGCTTCATCATTCGGTCTAAATCTTGCTGGCGCAGTACTTGGGTGTTTTGGTCGAAAGGCATGGCCTGTTGGTTTTGCTGGTTGCGAGCCATTTGCTCATTTAACTCGCGCATGAAATCATTCATGGCTTGGCGAAGGTCCTTCATTAACTCAGCAATTTCTTTATCACTGGCACCGTTTTCTAGAGCCTTCGATAGACGTTCCTGGGCATCACGCAAGCGGCGTTCAGCCAGCGATAAATCACCATCTTCAATCGCTAATGCAGTATCCCATAGGAGCTTGATTGCCTCACGAAGATCATCGTCACTTCGATTATTTTTGATGCTACGATAGGCAACTCGCAAAGCAGTGTAGACTGATAAATCTTTAATAAATTGATCAGGATGGGTGTCTGTAATGATGTCTAACATTTCGGCCACTCGCAGCGCACTGTTAGCATCTAGTGCCAGATTGCGTCGCTCTTCAACGACTGCGCGGGCCAGTGGTTTTGTGAAAATTCGCTCCGGAAGAGTAATTAATTTTTTCTCACTCCTACCTTCTTGATTGGCTTCATCGGTAGCAATGAGGGTAATTGTAACTGCTGCACCTGCCCATGGATGAGCTGTTAAATCTTGAGAAGTTTTTGAGGTGCCTTGCTTTGCTCTACGTCGGGGAAGGGAGAGCTGAATTTTAGGGGCTTTGATTAAGGGCCTTGTGGTTGCTTTTGACTTTTTTACTGGTTCGATTTTTGCCGTGGCTGAGGCAACGCCGTAATCATCAGCTACCTCGTAGGAGAACTCAAGGGCACCACGGTTTGAAGGCTTAGGCTGTTCAACAAAAGCGATGGTGGGGTTTTGATCGGGTAAAACTTGAAATGCCCAAGATCCAATTTTTATTTTGTTTGATTGAAGCACAACTGCAGAAGAGTTTTGTAACTGATGGGTGAAAGTTATGCTCTGGCTTTTTTTGGTATCATTGGTTTCTTGCGATTGTATGGGTTTTTCAATTTCGTCCTGAACTAGGGTCAGGGTGGGCTTTTCCAGATCAAGTACGCGGACTACAAGCTTGCTGCCTTCTGGAACATTTATGGGTTTGTTGATCGCATTTTGATTAGATTGGCGCTGCTTGGATCGGGATAGGAATATTGGTGGGCGGTTAGTGTAAGCTGGTGGAGTTACCCACGCATCAATTCTACCCTGGGTATGATTTGTTGTTGAATGGGTTTTAAATGCGTCGCCAATGCGGCTCGACCATTGGCCCCACCCGGCGCTTAATCCAATAAAAAGCATCAAGCCCACAAGGGCGCGTAGCGCATAGGGATCATGGCTTGCAATTTTTGGGGTTGGTAAGCCTGACTTTAAATTGCCAAGATTTTTAGCCATCCGCGCTTGATGCTCTTTCCATAGGGCCTTAGCCATTGGATCATCACCTCCGCTAAGGGATGATTGTTTATCAACTTGGGCAGTGATGGGGCGGTGTGAAAGATTTGACCTTTGTTCAATTCGGGAGTTGATATCAATTTCTGTGGGGGTGCTAAATTTTCTCAATGGTATCAGGGCAATGAACACCGCGAATGTGAAAAGAAATAAAAGACCATATCGCAAGGGAGTAGAGATTAGCGGCCAAAGCCCAAGCCACGAAACCGTGAGAAAAACGGAAAGCACGCAAATTACAGGAAGAACTAAAGGCCAAAACCTCTCCCAAAACAAAGCTACCCATGCTCCAAAGCGGGCGCGGGCCAGCGAATTTTGCGAGGAGGTATCTTTAGTAGGTTTGTGGTCCATAGGCAGATAATAGCATTAAACGAGGCTAAGGCGAGGCAGTTGTGGTGGTTTTATTGCTTATATCGCTTTATTGTGAACGCAGCTAACTTGGCTGTTATTCAAGCCAAGGGGGAATAGAATCTAAAGCAATCAACTCGTCGATTGTTGGGCGTGCGCGGATGATATGGAATTCGTCCCCTTTTACCAAAACTTCTGGAACAAGGGGGCGGGAATTATAGGTTCCCGCTTGCACTGCACCGTAGGCTCCAGCAGAACCAAGGGCCAATAAATCACCGGGTCGCGGCAGTGACATTTCACGCTGTTTCGCCAAATAGTCCCCAGATTCACAAA
>JAZGFF010000195.1:0-4103 GCA_036479095.1 Rhizobiaceae bacterium
TCCCTAAAGGCACTAAAGCGCCAGGAGCCGCCGGCGTTATTCACACTGATTTTGAACGCGGTTTCATTCGCGCTCAAACCATTGCCTATGATGATTATGTAACCCTAGGCGGGGAAGTTCCAGCAAAAGAAGCTGGTAAAGCGCGCGATGAAGGGAAGGAATACGTGGTGCAGGACGGGGATGTTTTGCTGTTCAAGTTCAACACCTGATGGGCTTGTATTGCCTCCCCATCCCTTCCACAATATCAAGTGTGTAATACCGATGGAAGGATAATGTTGTGCCAAATAAATTCCGACCACCCTATCCGGTTGGACGTGCTGGCCCCTATCAAAACTTCATTTTTCTGCGCACCCTTGCCCAAGTCCCGACTATCGTACGAAACCCGCTTGAAGCCTATGCCAAGTTTCAATTCCTAACCCCTGTTTCGCGCTATAAATTATTTTCTCTCCCCTTTGCCCTCATCAGTGATCCAGATTTAATCCATCATATTTTTGTTGAACGGGCTGCTGATCTCGAAGCTGAACCCATTCGCCAACGTATTCTTAAACCGATCTTACGCGACGGGCTTCTAACCGCAGAAGGTGATGTCTGGAAAAGAACCCGCCGCGCTATTGCTCCTGTATTCTCCCCGCGCCATGTCAATAATTTTGCAGAACCCATGCGCAGAACAACGCACCAATTTTTAGAGGAGCTAACGGGCTTTCGCCAGGGTGACGAAATTGCGCCAGCCCTGTCGCGGCTCACCTATTTGGTATTATCGGAAACGCTCTTCTCAGGAGAAATAATCGGCGATACCAATAAATTTCTGGCAGATGTCGCCCATTTCATCACCCATATGTCTGGCCCCGACCCCCTGGATTTAATGGGCGCCCCACCGTGGGTTCCAAGGCTAACCAAACTGCGTGGCGGTGCAGCGATCAAGCGAATGCGTAAAGTAGTAAGCGACACCGCAGCGCATCGACGCAAAGCAATCGATCAAGGCAAAGCGGTACCTGACGATTTTCTAACCCTATTGTTACGAGCAGGCGATAAAGAACAGAACCAACTCTCAATTGAAGAAATTGAAGACAATATCATCACATTCATAGCTGCTGGCCATGAGACAACAGCCCGTGGTTTAGCCTGGACACTTTACCTCCTCGCCCATGATGATGAGGCGCGCAAAAAAGCCGAAAAAGAAGCAGATGCGCTAGAGATGAATGCCACACCGCCCCAAGAATGGGGCAATCACCTGCCTTGGATAACCGCTTGTTTTGAAGAAGCCATGCGGCTCTTCCCACCAGCCCCTGTAATCTTGCGCCGTTTAACAGCCAATATCGATCACGGAGATTATCAAATTCCAGCTGGCACAAATGTCTTTGTTAGCCCATGGGTATTACACCGCCATGAAACCTTATGGGAAGATCCATCTGCCTTTGACCCTGGACGTTTTTACAAGCAAGAACGGGATAAGATTAACCGCTATGCTTACCTCCCCTTTGGCCTTGGCCCTCGGGTTTGTATCGGTGCAAGCTTTGCCATGATGGAAGCACAAATTATCCTAGCGCAACTTTTACGATATTTTCGCTTCGATTATAGTGGAAACAAAAAGCCCTGGCCTTTGATGAAAATCACAATCCAACCGGACAATGGAATACCAATGAAACTTACCCCACGAACAAAGGGCTTTTGATTTGCTGATCTACGATGATTTCACAATTGGCCGGTGTTTTGAACTGGGCCCACGCACTGTTAGTAAAGAGGAAATAGTTGAATTCGCCAAGGAATTCGACCCTCAACCATTCCATCTTGATGCTGAATCAGAGCAAGCCAAACAAGTAGGGGGTCTCATCGCTTCTGGTTGGCATACCTGCTCAATCTTCATGCGCATGATGTGCGATGCTTATATTTTGGACACCGCCTCCCAAGGCTCCGCAGGCTTAGAAGAGGTGCGCTGGCTCAAACCAGTTCGCCCCAATGACACGCTCTCAGGCACCGCAAAGGTGGTCTCCCGCAGGGTATCAAAATCGAACGCAAAGCTCGGGCTCGTGGGTCTTGATTACTCCCTAGAGAACCAAAAGGGTGAAACTGTCCTGAAAATAACTGGTATGGCGATGATCGATACCCAAAATCAAGCGGGGAATGAAGATTGATCAATTCCTCCTTTTATAAATTATTGCAAGACGGTATGAAGATTGAGTTGGGTGACCACACATTTGGCAAACAAGAAATCATCAACTTCGCATCAAAATTTGACCCCCAGCGATTTCACATAAGCGAAGAAGAGGCCAAGGACAGCCACTTTGGGGATCTTTGCGCTTCTGGTTGGCACACGATTTCTATCTGGATGCAAAAGAACGTCGAAAATGGCCTAGATGAAATGATACGTCTTACAGGCTATGAAGGTGCTCCACCCGTGTTTGGCCCCTCTCCCGGGTTTAAAGACCTGCGATGGCACCTGCCCGTATTCGTGGGAGATACAATCACCTATTCATCGACAATCTCAGGAAAATCACCCCACCCAAAAAGACCCAACTGGGGAAGGGTAATGAACCAATCACACGGTATAAACCAAAATGGAAAACTGGTATTATCGATGAATGGCTCAGTGACCTTGAGAACCGATTGAGAAATTAATCGCCCTCAAATTCGATTAAAGTGCGCACCGGTACGCCCAAAGCTTCAATTTTCTTACGTCCACCAAGATCAGGCAAATCGATTACAAAACATGCCGCGACCACATCAGCTCCAAGTTCCTTTAGCAGTTTCACCGCCGCCTCAGCCGTCCCCCCTGTGGCAATCAGATCATCAACCAACAAGACTTTATCGCCGGGCTTCACCGCATCACGATGCATCTCCATTTCATCAACGCCATATTCTAAACTGTAGGCAATGGTGACCTTCTCGCCGGGCAGTTTCCCCTTTTTGCGAATGGGAATAAACCCAGAGGTGAGTTGGTGCGCAATTGCCCCACCCAAAATAAACCCCCGCGCTTCAATGCCAGCCACCTGATCAAGACCGATGCCAATGTAGGGATGCACCAAGGCATCAACAGAACGGCGAAACGGTCGGGCAGACTGTAAAAGGCTCGTGATGTCACGAAAAGTGATGCCAGGTTTTGGGTAGTTCTCGATTGCACGGATTGCGGAGGCAAGTTCTTTGGTGAGGGATTCTTCCATGACGCTCTCTTTGATCGGTTGTTCTCACCATACCATAAACAAAAAAGGCTCCGGAAAGAACATTTCCGAAGCCTTCCAGTAATTTATACAAGAAACAATTTGCTGATCGCCATTAATGGGCGACGTTTGACCAAACCTTTTTCTTTGTGAAATAGAGCAACCCTGCAAACATGAAAAGGAATATCATCACCATGAACCCACGCTGTTTGCGCTGGGGAAGGTTTGGGTCAGCCGCCCACATCAAAAATGCAGAAATGTCCTTTGACTGCTGGTCGAGTGTATTTGGCGTACCATCATCATAATCAACACCCCCGTCTGAGAGGGGGGAAGCCATGGCTAATTCAGAACCAGCAAGGAAGTATGAATTGTAGTACAATCCATCACTTACCTCATGACCAGTAGGAGCTTTTCCATAGCCAGTGAGCAATGAATAGATGTAGTCCGCACCATTTTCTTGATACATCGTGAACACATCGAAAATGAAGGTCGGGAAGCCGCGCTCAGGTGCCCGTGCTTTGGCTAACAAAGACATATCCGGTGGCAATGCACCATTATTCGCAGCTGCTGCCGCCTTATCATTTGCATACGGGCCTTTGAAACGATCATTGGCCCGTGCTGGCCGTTCAAACATTTCGCCTTCTTCATTTGGCCCGTCTGTGACCTCAAATTCGGCTGCATAGGCGCTAATCTGCTCCGGTGAATAGCCAAGATCTTCAAGGTTACGGTAAGATAATAGGCTAAGGGAATGGCAAGAAGCGCAAACCTCGGTGTAAATTTTCAAACCCCGTTGCAACTGCCCTTTGTCGTAATGACCAAAGGGTCCGGCAAAACTCCAGCTTTGTTCTTTTGGCTTATTGATTGGGTAGTGGGGTGTCCCCCCCTCTTCAGAAGCTGTCGCCATACTGCCGGCAAATGCCAGAGTTGTTGCAACTATCAAGGCAAATA
>JAZGFF010000196.1:0-3722 GCA_036479095.1 Rhizobiaceae bacterium
ACCGACACTGCCATCACAATTATTCCCAACCCTCCAAGCCATTGCAATATCGCACGCCAGAGTAATATGCCTGGCGGCATATCATCAAGACCTGTGAGCACGGTTGAACCCGTTGTGGTCAGACCAGAAATAGATTCAAAAAAGGCATCGGTGTATGAGGATGTGATATTTGACCAATAGAACGGTAGGGCCCCGAAGGCTGATAGGGCTACCCAGACTGAGACGGTCATTATGAATGCTTGACGGGTGTTCAATCCACCCCCACTACCCCTCGTTGCTAGAAACAAAAAGGCGCCAGTGGACATGGTGAACAGGCTTGATCGTGCAAATATCCATGAATTATCATGTTCAAATATTGTATCAACGATTGCCGGTATCATCATCGCTGCTCCCAGCATGACTAACAGGACACCGATCACTAATAGGATAGGGCGAGGATCAACAAGTGAAAGGGAGCGGCGAGAGCCACTGCGGTGATTGGAAAGCAGCATTAATTTATCCTGCCCCTAGCGCCCGGCATGTCTAAGGCAAAAGCGGGGATTTCCACATCAAATCGCTCACCAGTTTCGGTTGTCATCGTATAGCTGCCACTCATAAACCCTGACGCGGTATTCAACGGGCACCCACTTGTATATCGAAACAAATCGCCGGGATTTAAAATCGGCTGCTCTCCAACAACACCAGGCCCATGGACATGCTCATGATCACCTCTTTCATTGGTAATCAGCCAAGTACGTTCTCGCAACTGTATGGTACTCGTTCCCTGGTTCAGTATCTCAACTTCATAGGCCCAGACAAAATGGCTTTTTTCTGGGTTGGATTGTTCGTCTAGAAAAAATGGCGTGACAGTGACGCAAATATCCTGCGTAATCGCTTTGTAACGATTATCTTCCGGTCTGGTCAATTTTTCCATCCGTCTGGATTTTCCTGAAAGTGCTTACCTGTGGTGGGTTATTCTAAACGAGTTCTTTGAAATCATCCAACCCCAAACAGTATGAAGTAAACTTATGTTCGACACTTCAATCCGCAAAATCATTAACCCAATTTTAGGAGCCATCGCAAGAAAGCTAAGCCAGCTCGGGATTAACGCTGACCTTGTTACATGGACAGGGTTTATCATTGGGGGGCTTGCATTTGCTGCAATAGCAACAGGCCATCCCCTGTGGGGCTTAGTTTTACTGCTAGCCTCAAGGCTTTGTGATGGCCTAGACGGGGCAATTGCATCAATAACCGGGAAAACTGACCTTGGGGGTTTTTTAGATATTGTCTTGGATTTTGCTTTTTATGGCATGATTCCCCTAGCATTCATTGCTAACGATCCAGGAAATAATGCAATCGCGGGTGGAGCTTTATTACTGGCATTTTATGTGAATGGGGCGAGTTTTTTAGCCTATGGTTTGATTGCCGAAAAACGTGGAATGGTAGAGAATGCGCGTGGAAGCAAAAGCATACTCTACACTGCTGGTCTGGCAGAAGCATCAGAAACCATCGCCGTATTTGTCTTGATGTGCCTATGGCCTCAATGGTTTCCATTCCTCGCAATTATTTTTGCAGCGGTGATTATACTGACAACTGTCATTCGATTCACCTTGGCGTACCGTGAATTTGGGGAAAAGTAATAATAAAGATATGACAATGGAGAAAGTGAAATTCACTCAGATGAAGAGTGGCACTCGAAGAGATTTAGCAAATAGGAATGTGGCAAATCAACGAAGGAAACAGGAACAGCAAAGTTGATTAAAACGGCAGTTTCATTCCTGGTGGAATAGGCAATCCATCGGTCAGCTCGGCAGTTTTGGCTTTGGTGATTTCTTCAACCCTACCCTTTGCATTGTTATGGGCGGCTATAATCAAGTCTTCAAGAATTTCCTCATCCCCCTCTTTCATCAAGGAGGGGTCGATCTTTATACCTCTTAACTCCCCCTTGCCGGAGAGAGTTACAGTTATCAAACCTCCAACTGCCATACCATCGGCTGATAACTCCTCAAGCTCAGCTTGCATGCTTTCCATCTTGGCTTGCATTTCTTTAACTTTACCCATCATGCCCATGATGTCTTTCATGCCTGTACTCCTTTGTTGAATTTTAAGGTTTAATTAAAATAATCGTCCAATCCGCCGGCTCCTGGATCATCGACCTCTGAAACGTCTTGATCTGGGTTTTCCAATGCGGCTTCCATCACGGCGCTTTCATCTAAGCCATCTAACTTATCTTCTTGCGAGTCTGGAAACCGAATATCTTTTATTTTTGAGTGGGGGAAAATTGCAAGAACCGCTGCTACGGTTGGGTCTGCCTCAGCATCGACCATGTTTTTTTCTTGCGTGGCTATCTCCAACTCTTTGATCGTTGCTTCGCCTGATATCTCGCTAACGATGATTTCCCATGGCTTGCCGGTCCATTCCCGCAAACGCGCATCAAGGGTACGGGCTACATCACGCGGTGCGTTGCCCACAGGTTTAAATTCGATACGGCCATCCCTGAATGTCACTTCACTAAAATTATTCCGTAACAGTAGTTTGAATTTAATGTCTCGCTTTTTCTCAGCAACATTCAAAAGGTCATCCAAACATTCAATTTTCTCGTAAACTACTTTAACCGGTGGCGAAACTTCTTGAGGCAATGGCCCGTTGTCGATTACCAAGCTTGGCCCGTTAGCCACCTGCTTCATAATTGAACCAGAGCCGCCTTGGGTCGGTGACGGCCCGGTTGTTGATCTTGCAGAATGGATCCCCATGCCGTGTTCGCTCCGCGAGCCATTTGTTGAGGGTGCGCTGGAGCCAGAATTTTGACCTCCGACGGGACCTTGATTACCTTGCAACTGTTTTATTGCTTCGTCGGGGGTTGGTAAATCTGCTGCGTGGGTTAGGCGCACCATGACCATATCTGCTGCGGCTAACGGGCGCGGTGATGATTGCACTTCTGTGATCCCCTTTAAGAGCATTTGCCATGTGCGCCCTAAAATACGAGGAGAAAGTTTATCTGCAAAAGCCTTGCCACGGGTTTTTTCTTCTTCAGACAATGATGGGTCATCAAGTGCTGTATCTACATACCGTACCCTAGTTACAAAATGCACGAACTCGGCTAAATCTGTAAGCACTGTGGCTGGGTCGGCGCCAACATCATACTGATCTTTTAACTCGGCTAGGGCGCTGGCTATATCGCCCTTCATAATATGTTCAAACAAATCAATAACACGGGCGCGATCAGCCAACCCCAACATTGATCGAACCGCCTCAGCCATGATCTTGCCACCGCCAGTGCCTGCGGAATGGGCTATGGCTTGATCAAGCAGGGAAAGCGCATCGCGGGCAGAGCCCTCTCCAGCGCGGGCAATCATCGCAAGTGCTTCATCTTCGGCTTCTATATTCTCAAGCCCAGCAATCTTTTTTAGATGCTGGCTCATTTCGCCCGCATCAATTCGGCGTAAATCGAATCGTTGGCAACGAGATAAGACAGTAATCGGCACCTTACGGATTTCTGTCGTTGCAAAAATAAACTTTACATGGGCGGGAGGCTCCTCCAGAGTCTTCAACAAACCGTTGAAGGCAGCATTTGAAAGCATATGCACTTCATCAATGATGTAAACTTTGTAGCGCGCTATTGTCGGTTTGTAGCGAACACTAGCAATGATTTCGCGTATATCACCAATTCCAGTATGAGAGGCAGCGTCCATTTCGATCACATCGACATGATTGCCCGCCATGATTGGCACGCAATGAACTCC
>JAZGFF010000197.1:0-23426 GCA_036479095.1 Rhizobiaceae bacterium
ACCTCAATTGTTGGCGTCACGGGCAATCCGGGCCAAGGTAATTATTGCGCCTCGAAAGCCGGCATGATCGGCATGTCAAAATCCCTCGCAATGGAGATCGCCAGCCGCAAGGTTACGGTCAATTGCGTGGCACCAGGTTTCATTGAAACTCCTATGACCGATGCGCTGAATGATAAACAAAAGGAAGCGATTCTCTCGACGGTTCCTGCAAAAAGGCTCGGAACAGGTGAAGAAGTGGCCAGTGCAGTGGTTTATTTAGCCAGCCAAGAAGCATCTTATATCACAGGCCAAACGATTCACGTAAATGGCGGAATGGCCATGATTTAGCCAATAAACCATATATTATATGGTTTATTGGGGATAAATTTGCAAAAACAACATTTCTTTGCCCCAGCTTTAGCCAAGGGGTAGCGAGTAAATATACAAGTATGCAAGAATAATGCTTGATATAGACGTTGACCTTAACTAGGTAAGGTCAAATTTCATTGGTCAAACTTGGAGAACCAATATGAGCGATACTGAAGACCGCGTAAGAAAAATTGTTGTTGAGCACCTCGGCGTTGAAGAAGGCAAGGTCGTTTTAAACGCGTCTTTCATCGACGATCTGGGCGCAGATAGCCTCGACACTGTCGAGCTTGTAATGGCATTTGAAGAAGAGTTTGGGGTGGAAATTCCTGATGACGCTGCTGAAACCATTCAAACAGTGAAAAATGCTGTCGAATATCTCGATAAGCACAAGGCTTAGTCCTTATCGGTGCTCCTACAAGGGGCATCGAATTTGGTGGTGGAGTGAGCTTTACCTCCCCGCCAACTTCTTCTCTTTTCCAAAGAGAATTTTCAAGAGTTCTGCTACACTAATTCCTATTTTATGGGGGCTTTCATGAGACGTGTCGTCGTAACAGGAATTGGCATGGTGTCGCCGCTTGGCGGTTCTGCTGATTCTACTTGGGAAAATATTCTAGCAGGTAAGTGTGCAACAAAACGGGTTACCGATTTTGAGGTAGAAGACTTACCGGCAAAAATTGCCTGCCAAATTCCTCGTGGTGATACGGCTGATGGCAATTTTAATCCCGATGACTGGATGGAAGTAAAAGAGCAACGCAAAGTTGACCCGTTTATTATCTATGCAGTCTCTGCTGCTACTCAAGCTCTAAATGACGCTGGATGGCACCCAAAGTCTGAAAAAGACCAATGGGCAACAGGCACGATGATCGGCTCTGGTATCGGCGGTTTGCAGGGGATTGAACAAACATCACTCCTGCTAGCAGATCGTGGCCCACGGCGTGTTAGCCCCTTCTTTATTCCCGGTCGTTTGATCAATTTGGCATCCGGCCAAGTTTCGATTCAACACGGTCTTAAGGGGCCGTGCCACTCTGTCGTTACCGCCTGTTCTACTGGCACCCATGCGATTGGCGATGCGGGCCGCATGATCGCCCTTGGTGATGCTGATGTGATGGTGGCGGGGGGAGCTGAATCTCCCGTTTGCCGGATATCCTTAGCTGGGTTCGCAGCCTGCAAAGCCCTCTCTACTGATTATAATGACACTCCCCAAAAAGCTTCTCGCCCTTGGGATAAAGACCGTGACGGCTTTGTTATGGGGGAGGGCGCGGGCATTGTGGTGCTCGAGGAGTACGAGCACGCGAAAGCGCGTGGTGCAAAAATTTATGGCGAGTTGATTGGCTATGGCATGTCGGGAGATGCTTTCCACATCACCGCACCCGCCGAGAACCATGAAGGCGCATACCGCGCGATGGTAGCTGCGGTCAAACGAGCCAATATTGAAGTTTCAGAAATTGACTATGTGAATGCCCACGGCACTTCAACAATGGCTGACACCATGGAACTTGGTGCAGTTGAAAAGCTTATGGGCGAGTCTGCCTCCAGCCTTTCCATGTCATCCACTAAATCAGCGATTGGGCATTTATTAGGTGCGGCAGGTTCCGTGGAAGCAATTTTCTGCCTGCTGGCGATGCGAGATAGCAAACTACCACCAACCCTAAATCTCGATAATCTTGAGGTGGATACAACAATTGATCTCGTTCCACACAAGAGGAAAGAAAAAGAGCTGACCACTGTTTTGTCAAACTCATTTGGTTTTGGCGGAACCAACGCCTCATTGATATTTACCAAAGTGACTTAAATTCACCTCATTGTTTGTATCACAGGCCGGTGATTGTTATGATTCCCCTGTTTCGCCACATTATTTTGATTCCTTATTGAATAAGAACGAAATACGACAAATAGTTAATTGTATTATGAGGTTATATTCGTGCCTGACGAACCAAAAGATCATATTTTCGGGCGCCAGCCCTTGCCCAATCGGGCCGAGCCAACTCAAGAGCCTGTGTCTTCGGATGAGCTAGCAAATGAATATGCGCTACCGCCCACAATCGAACAGGCTGCAGATGAAGTAGCCTATGAAGAAGCATTGTTTGAAGTGCCAGAGACTGAGGATTATACCCCTGAAACCGTTGATGAGCGCATCTATCCCCAATCCCCCCATGAGGCTCTCCAGCCTGAGGTGGTTATTCCTCCCGTATTACGTTCTAAAAAAGCACGGGGAACCTTAGTGCGGTTTTTCAATTTCTTGATGACATTGGCTTTCTTGGGAGCCGTGGGATTTGTTGGGAATGTTTGGTACACGAAAACTCAATTTGAGGCGAAAGGACCATTGGCGGAACCCGCCACATTTGTCGTCCCAAAGGGCGCTTCTTTCAATTCAATCATTCCTGGTTTGGAGGCCAAAGGCATTATTCCCAAACAAGGGATCATGCGCGTTTTTAAACGGGGTGTTTCCTCATCGGGGAAATCCAGTGCGTTGAAAGCAGGTGAATTTGCTTTCACACCAGCCATGAGCATGCGTGAAGTGATGACGCAATTAACCGATGGCCGTTCCATTGAATACTCCCTTGGTTTTCCCGAAGGGTGGACGACACACAAAATGATGCAACGCATTGCAGCTGATAAAACTCTTATTGGCGATATGCCACCAGGACCGGCAGAGGGAAGCTTATTACCCAACACTTATTCATTCCAAAAAGGCATGACCAGAGCACAGTTCGTTCAATTATTAAAAGATCATATGCAAAAAACTCTACGCGACACTTGGAATAATCGCGAACAAGGTTTGCCGCTAAAATCTGCTCAAGAACTGCTTATATTGGCTTCCATCGTTGAAAAAGAAACAGGTGTTTCGAGTGAAAGAGCCCGTGTAGCATCGGTTTTTATCAACCGTTTGCGGAAAGGTATGAAACTACAAACCGACCCAACAGTAATTTATGGACTTTGGGGTGGCGAGGGCAAGCCAAAGGATCATGGTGGTCTGCGTCGCTCAGAGCTAAAAAAGAAAACCCAGTATAACACATATCAAATTAATGGGTTACCTCCGGGGGCAATCGCCAATCCAGGTATTGAGGCACTGCAAGCAGTGGCTCACCCTGCCACCACCACTGATCTTTTTTTTGTGGCAGATGGCACCGGTGGCCATGTGTTCGCAGCCACTTTAAAAGAGCATAATGCCAATGTTAAAAAGTGGCGGGTGATTGAAGCCCAACGCAAAAAAGATGCAGCAGCAGCAGCAGCAGCTGAGGCTGCAAAGGCCGCAGGACAAACCACAGACGGGGCATCTGAGGGGACAAGCGGAAATTGACCCTTCTCAGCATGACCGGTTTTGGCCGTTCGCAAGGCGCATCCGTTGAAGTTGATTGGTTATGGGAACTGCGCGCCGTCAATGGCAAAGGGCTTGATGTCCGCCTAAGATTGCCCAATGGTTATGAACGCTTAGAACCGCAGGCCCGTAAGTTGTGTGGTGAAAAGTTAGGGCGAGGAAATATCCAAGCCTCCCTGACCTTGAAAAGTAGATCAGGTACTGCCGTTCCAATCGTAAACGAAGCCGCATTGCAACAGGTTATTGATAACATCACCGCGATAGAACGGAAGTTGCCCGTTCAACATTCAACCGGAGCACAAATATTGGGTTTGCGTGGCGTGATGGAGTTAGCTGAACCCACAATGAGCGACGAAGATCGCAACACCCTCGATGCTGCTGTTTTAACGGGCCTAAGCACAGCCCTTGATACGCTAAACGATCACCGAGGAAGTGAAGGTACAGCGCTTTCAAAAATTTTATTAGGCCATTTGACATCGGTTGAAAAATTGAACGCTCTGGCTGAGGCTGACCCTTCGCGCACGGCTGATGTCATGGCTGAAAAACTTCAAGAACAGATGGCCAGGCTTGGTGAAACAGCTTCCAGTATTGACCGTGATCGGCTCTACCAAGAAGTAGCCCTTCTCGTTACCAAAGCCGATATCCGTGAAGAGCTAGATCGGCTTGCGGCTCATACAGACGCTGGGCGCAAGTTAATTAAGCAGGGCAGCCCGATTGGCCGTAAACTTGAATTTCTGGCTCAAGAGTTTAATCGCGAGTGCAATACCCTATGCTCAAAGTCCAATGCAGTTTCGTTAACCGAGATTGGACTTGAACTTAAGGTAGTGATCGACCAGTTTCGTGAACAAATCTTGAATGTGGAATAGATCTAGTGATGAGCAAATCAAATCAGCACCCAAATTTGAAACGTAATCTTGCTTCGGATTTAACTCGCCGTGGGCTGATGCTGGTCCTGTCCTCTCCTTCAGGTGCCGGAAAATCTACCATCGCAAGGTATCTTTTGCGCGATCAACCCGACATCACCCTATCCGTATCTGTCACCACCCGCGAGCGTCGCGGCAGCGAGATTGATGGGGAAGCCTATATTTTTATTACCAAACAAGAATTTGAAATCATGCGCGACAATGGCGGCTTGCTTGAATGGGCAGAAGTGCACGGAAATTATTACGGCACCCCATTTGAACCAGTGCAAAAGGCGATGAGCGAAGGCCGCGATATGCTGTTTGATATTGATTGGCAGGGAGCCTTGCAAATGTTTGAGGTGGCTCGTGCCGATATTGTCAGTATTTTTATCTTACCCCCTTCGATGAAGGAATTGCGCAGCCGATTGGAGCGTCGGGCAGAAGATACCAATGATGTGATCGAGCAAAGATTGCAAAACTCTAAAGTCGAGATGAAGCATTGGGGTGAATATGATTACCCGCTAATCAACGATGATCTGGATGAGTGTTTCGCCAACGTTAAGGCCATCCTAAGAGCAGAACGGCTGCATCGTGATCGTCGTACTGTGGCGGTGTCGGATTTTGTCAACGATCTGTTAAAAGACTAAATTCCTAGTGACCTATTGCGTTGGCTATTTTGACAAATTCTTCCAGGCTTAAATCTTCGGCCCGCAAGGTACCTTTGATCCCGCAACTCTCAAGCAAAGATTCCCCACCGAGCCCTTTTAAGCTTTGGCGCAACATTTTACGCCGTTGGCCAAAGGCGGCCTGTGTCACCTGTTCTAATCGTTTCTGTTCAACCTCCAATGGGTCGAGTAATGGTTGGACCATGACCACTGAGGAAGTAACTTTAGGGGCGGGGGTGAAGGCTTGCGGTGGCAGATCGAAGGCGATTTGCGTTTGCGTCCGCCAGGAGGAAAACACACCAAGACGCCCCCAAGTTTTGTCTTCGTGACTGGCCGTTATCCGCTGGGCCACTTCCTTTTGAAACATTAATGCCATGCCTTCCCAATAGGGGGGCCAAAGCTTTGAACCGAGCCAATTTGTGAAAAGAGGCGTGGCAATATTATAGGGGAGATTAGCTGCGATCTTGATCCTGTCATTCTTAAGATCAACACCAGCATCTTGCAAAACTTTTCTATGATCAAGTATAAGCGCATCACCTGCCACCACATGCAATCGACCGTCTATTGCGTCATTAATTTCAGCCAATGCGGGTAAGCAGCGTTCGTCCCGTTCAATCGCCACCACTTTTTTTGCGCCGCTGGCTAGTAACGAGCGAGTTAAGCCACCAGGCCCTGGGCCAATTTCCAAGACGGTCACACCTTCGAGATCACCAACCGTTCGTGCGATTTTCATTGTGATGTTCAAATCGAGTAAGAAATTTTGCCCCAGTGTTTTTTTGGCGGCTAAGCCATGGCGGTTGATCACCTCTCTAAGGGGCGGGAGATCGTCGATATGGCTCATGAGGTCATCTCGTCGGCCATGCAAATAGCAGCCAGTGTACTCGCGGGATTGGCCTTACCCGTTCCCGCAATATCATAAGCGGTGCCGTGGTCGGGTGATGTGCGCACAAAGGGTAAGCCAAGAGTGACATTGACGGTTTCATCAAAGGCTAAAGCTTTGGCAGGGATTAGCGCCTGGTCATGATACATGCAAACCGCTAAATCATAGCGCTCCCGCGCGCTTTTATGAAACATTGTGTCAGCCGGCAAAGGGCCGGTGCAGTCGATACCTTGTGCTTGCAGTTTTATAATTGCGGGTGCAATCACATTCATTTCTTCTTTGCCCATCGCCCCTTCTTCCCCTGCGTGGGGATTGAGGCCTGAAATCGCGATGCGTGGTTTAGTGAACCCGAACCGCTCCCGTAAATCACGTTCCGCAATGGTTACGGTTTCGATGATAGTATTTTGAGTTAATGCGGAAGGAACCTCGATGAGGGGGATATGGATGGTCACTGGAACGGCACGTAGTTCAGGCCCAGCCAACATCATTACCGGTGTTAAATGTGTGCTGGTTGTTGGCCAAGTATTGGCTAAGCTTGCAAGGAATTCTGTGTGGCCTGGATAATCAAAACCTGCATCGTAGAGGGACTTTTTGTTGATGGGTAAAGTTACCATCGCCCGCGCAATTCCGTTTTGGATATGGCTTACGGCGGTCTCGATGGCTTCAACAATCCCCCCTGCATCTGCTTTATTGGGCTGAGCTGGTTTGCCGCGCAGCTTATTTTTCAAGGGGTGCACCAAAAAGACAGGTTTCTCACCCGTTGCCGCAGGGTTCTCTTCACCATGCACAGCGAATTGAAAATCAAAGCCAAGAGTTTTAGCGCGAACTTTTAAATGGCTTGGGTCGCAAAGCAAATAAAATTCTGGGAGCCGGGGCGCCTTCAAATTCTCGTGCCAAATTTGTAATATGATATCGACGCCAATTCCCGATGGTTCGCCAATAGTGATGGCAAGGGGGAGTTGATCAATATTATTTTGGCTCATTTTAGCAGCCATGACCGAACCATCTTAGCGGTGTTTAATGACGGCACGTTTTTTCAGTTCTGCAAGATAATCTTTGTCTAATTTTGATGCTGCTTTTTGAAATTTCTTGGCAGAGAACAAATCATTATTTGCCCCAGCATTAACGCTGGCAATCACGTCCCGTTTTTTGCATACCGCCAGAACTTCTAAACCGCGAGGTGTGGCTTTAACCTTTGAAACGCTGCCAGTGGACATACCCAACAGTTCTTTTTTCCAATCTAGGGGAAGCTTCGATTCGAGCAAACGCCCGCGATTTAAAACGGTGACATTTTTTTGACCCGCTGCCATCTGCCTAGCGTTTGAGCAGCCCTTCATGCGATTTCTGAATGATTTTGCAAAGCTGCGGCGGCGACCAAGTTCAGCTTTTCTCTTTTTCTTTTGCACCAAAAATACAACTTGCATGATGGTGTATTCATTTTCTCTGGTTGTGCCATTTTCGTTTTTCACCAACCAAGATTGTGCTGATGGCGCCCTTGGCTTGAGGCGTCCTGATGCTTTTGCTTGTAGTCGAGCGCCAACCGTGCGCTGCCAGCTTATTTGCGCTTTGATATAATCTTTAAAGCCGCGTTGACTGACACCCTGTTTATTCATGATTCGAGTCAGAATTTTTACGGGCATCTTATTACTTTTGGCAAAACCAATATAAGCCTGCTGGACTTCTTTTTCAGATGCAATGGACCCTATTCGCCGGGCTTCTTGCATTTTCAGCGCTTCGTTGACTAATTCATCAGTGGCAATTTTTCTACGATTGCCCTTCAAGCGGCGCAATTTAACAAATGCTGCCCGTCGTTTGATGTCGTTGGTTGTGATCGGCTGGTTGTTCACCAAAATAGCAATCTTGGTGCCGCCTTTTGCTGCAATCCGTGCAATCTCTGGTGCGCCAGTGGCGAGCGGTCTTTGCACAACAGCAGCTTTTGGTTCCGACTTAGGCTGCAGGGCAGATATGCCCGATGTGCAACCAGCGGCGATCATTAGCAATGAGAGCGCAACCCCAGTTTTGATGGGCTGTAAATTGGTTTTTTTAGTCAAGTTAAACACTTCGATAGTCTCCGTTGCCCTTGAAAGAATGGGCTAACATTTGATTTATTCACCAATTACGGTGAAATATTGGTGGTCACTTACGTTTACTCAACAGTTTAAAATCTATTCGGGTCCGTTAGGTCTTCTAAATCATCCGCACTAACACCACCTTCAAAATCACCGATGGTGCGCAACCCAAGTTTGAAGCCGATGTATTTAGATTTGTCGGTGCCAGGGGTGCGCGAACGGGTTTCTGTATAGGCCAGTGAGAAGGTCAAACATTCATCAGCATAAGAAATGCCAACCGTATCACTCAACAAGAGTTTGGATTGCAAATCATATTGAGCGCCACCAAAAATTTTCCAATGTTCAGCAACCGTAATGCTGCCAGAGAAACCGATTTGTTGGCGGTTGTTTTGGAAACCGTAATCTGGTTGTGCCGCGATAAAGGTGTAGTTGGTTCTTAAATTTGTTTTCTCACCGGCATAGGTGAGGTTCACTTCGGCTCGATTGACGCCAAAACTGCTTTCGTCAAAACGTGCTTGCGTGTTCAAGGTTAATCCTGAAGTGCCGGCAATTGAGAAAGCGGCGACATAGTCTGAGCGTCTTGTTTCGAGGCCTGATTCTTCGCCGGTGTTGGTTAGATCATCTTCACGCGCATAGGGGTTGCGTCCGGCTAAGTGAAAGCTTTGCCCAACCAGTGCGTTCAACGAGATTCCATTGTTGAATTGGCCAGAATAGCGCATGCCGACATTGGCTCGCGTCCCGCCTTCAATGCGATCGTAACCAGAGAATTTATCTCTTTGGAACAGGTTCGTCGCGTCGAAGACTAGGCTTTGTGCATCCTCATTCGGTGCGACCCCAGTGAAGTTCAAATTCGGGCGTAAGAAGACTTGCGCGATTGGTTCAAAAACGTGACTGGCATTGGCGGTTCTAGCAAGAATTGGGAAGCTGACCTCTAATCCAGCTGTTGGCATGAAGCGAGTGTAGGAGCCATTCGTGATTACGTTACCTGCGGAGACGATACCGTTCGCCGTTGTCCAATCTCCTCGCAGAGAAAGGGAAGGGGTGATCATGATACCGCCCCCTGTCGTGATGGTTTTCTTCCAGCCAAGATCAGCGCTTAGACGTGTCGTATCTCCCAGCAATCCGTGGGTTCGGTCATCGCCTGAAGCAACCAAAGTAGTGCTCAGCACATTGCGTTTTAAACTCGTGAGGTTGACGTCAAGATTAATTTGTCCGCCCGTCAGCTCTTCGCTCTTGACGTAATTATAATCAAGCACTGGTCGGATAAAGGGTTGCTCGCTGTTAAATTGGAATGCCGTTCCAGTTCCCAAAGCAAGGCTGTCTTGAATTAAATATTGCTTGGCAGCAAGGTTGAAATAACTTCGATTGTGCAGCCCGCGCAGATAGACTTCATTGGTGATAGTGGGGTTTGAATAGCCCTTGATTTTGTAGGTGCGAGAGAAATTATTATCGCTTTGGGCAAGTACGTTCCAACCAAACGTCCAGCGTGGATTGATTTGAAACTCGCCCTTAGTCCCTATCATGCCCCGTCGGGTTACATCCTTGTCGGGAGCGGTTGTAAAAGCTCCCCGCTGCATCTGGCTAATGCCTGCCGCCGTAATTGTATAGAACCCATTTTCCAACTGATGGCGCCACGTTACATCGGCCAACACCCCTTGCTTGCTAAACCCTGTGGCAGCGAAGGTCAGATCATGGCTATCGCCCGTGACCAAGAAATAGGGCTGGCGATACCAGACGCCAAACTTATCCTCATACCCAATTGTGGGAACAAGAAAGCCAGTCTTGCGTTTTACCGAGGCATCGGCATGGCTGAAATAGGGAAGATAGGCGATTGGTCTGCCAAAGATCTCAAAGGTAGCTTTCTCATAGCTCACCGTCTTAGCGACGCCATCAAGAATTACCTTTTGAGCTTTAATCTGCCAAAGCGGGGCTTTGTCAGGTTGTTCACGGCACGGTTCACAGGCCGTGTAGACCCCGTGATGAAACACAGTCTTGCCATCGGTAAAGCGTTCAGCACTTTCTGCTGCAAAACGGGTGTTGTCAGGGGTTTCTACCCTCAGGGCATTGATGAAACCTTGGCTAAAGTCATCACTGAGATCAATCTCTTGGGCGTAAATACGATTTCCACCCGGTTCAAGTATCTCAACATTCCCGAAGGCCGTAACCTTACGGGTTTTTTGATTATAGGAAACGCGATCCGCAACGACGTTGTAGCCGTCATAGTCCAGTTGAACATTGCCAATGGCCGTTACTTTTTCCGCATCATTATCGTAAATGAGCTGATCAGCTTTCAGCAGCAATTGCGCATTGGGGTCGCGTTGCTTGAACTCCTGCGCGTGCGCTGAATTGATCGAGGTCAGGAAGGTCGGCTTAAATAAGACAGGGGCAATTACGGCACTAAACGCAGTTGTTGCAAGGAGCGATGAGCGTATGAAATTGAGCGAAAATTTGGATGCACGAAGCCGTGAGTACCGTTTCGGCACACGCGAAATATCAGGTAAATGACAACTCATTCAGCTGTCCTCCTGATGCAAAAGTATTGTCGTACAAATCAAGCTTGCCACTATAGCTGGTGACCATGCCGCAATGAGCGGAGGTACCAATCCATTGCTCCCAAATGTAACCACGAGTTTCGTGAGAACGTAGAGCACAAATCCAGCCAAAACACCACCCATAAAGACCTTTGTGTTGAGGCCAAATCGCGCGAAAGTTAACGAAACTGTTCCCGCCAGTAAGACCATGGCAATAAACAGTAAAGGTTGAGCAAGGAGGGCGTAAAATCGAGTTTTAAAGGGCAGGGCATTCTTACCAGATTGTTCCGCCATTGCTGTTTGCGAACCTAGGCTCCAAATACTCACATCTTCTGCCGTGGTTTGTCCTAATTGTAGCTGCGATTTTGAAACCAAGACCTCTAATTTAACTTTGGGCTTCTTTTGGCCCCTTTGGCCAGCAGTCGTGACAATCGTATCGGTCAAAATATAGTAATTCTTGCCGCCTTGCGTGACATACTGTGCTTCGGCAGCATCAATCCGCTCGTTAAAATCGCCCTCAGTACTAAATCGGTAGGCCGAAACGGCAGTCAGTTTCACCCCCTTATTTTGGCTCACCCGTGCCCTCAACACCAAATCTCCGCTTGGGGCATTCAACCGTAGCCAAAAGTTCTTGGTTTTATTAGAAAATCCCCCCTTCACCCGCCCAAATGCCGATGCTTCAAAGGCTCTTGAGGCCACTGTTCCCGCCAAGGACAACGGATTATACGCGAAAGAGGCAAGACTACCGATGATGGCTGCTGTAAGCACCAATGGCCATAAAAATTGCCACACAGAAACGCCAGAAGCGCGGGCGATGACCAATTCAAGCCTGCGATTTAGCGAGAGCAAACACATCGACGCCCCAAACAGTATCGAAAATGGCAACACATTTTCAGCAAAAGCTGGGGCGCGAAATATTGCGATGAAGAAGATTTGCTTCAAACTAGCATTCGCTGTTTTTCCTAAATCACGAGATAATTCGATCAGATCAACCACAATAATTAGGGAAAAAAACAAGACAAAGATAAAAATGACATTGCGAAGGAACTCCTTCGCCAGATAAACCCCAAGAACCCGCCCTATCATGATGCCACCTGCGGTGTGGTCTTGTAACCACGCAGCTTCGATCGTAAAGGCTCAAATTTTTCTGAGAGCTTCAAGAAGAAAACCTCTGTTTTCGCGAGTAACTCCGGTGGAAATGCACTGCGATCAGTGAGCAATAGGAATAAGGAAATTAAGATTGCGAGAATTGGAATGCCCCACATCACCAAAATCATGTTCGGGTTGGATCGCACCGCCCCTTCGGCCACTATGGTGATTCCCCGTAACGAGATTATTAGTAGTGTCGCCGTGGTAATTACTATCCCTTGCCCCTGCCTATGAGAACTTGGATTACCAAGATAGGCTAGAATCATCAGGCCAACCATTAACGGGTGCAATCCCCCTGTCAGTCGCGTATGCAATTCAGAATGAAAGCTTCCTGGCGAGTGTTTATAGAACGGGTCTTTCGGATCCGGGAAGAATAGATCATAGGTGGGAATTTCCATTTGGCTGCGACCAGCCTTGCCCTTACCCCCAGAAAAGCTCGACAGATTAAACGCATAGGACTTAAACTTAATCACAGAAAGTTCATTATTTTTGTGGCTAAGTCTTTGAATTTGCCCATCTTTAAGAACCAAATAGCTTTGCTCTTCAACCTTTGAAATAGTGCCTTCTTTGGCAAGGTAGGTGAAAGTTTCCTTGTCGTTTCTACCATCCAAGATGAACACACCTTTCAACACCCCCCCAGGGTCACGGCCTGCGATATGAAAGGTTAAGCCTTTTCCCACATCTTGAAATGCCCCCTCTCGAACAAGAACCGAGACAAGATCAGCGCGCACTTTGGTAACAAAGGTGCGCAAAATCTGCATGGAAGTTGGCCCCGCCCAAAGGTGGAGAAAATAAACCAAGGCCGTGATCAGCAAGCAAAGAAGCACAAACGGCTTCAACAACGACATACGGGATGCGCCAGATGAATGCATGATAATCAATTCTGAATCATCATTGAGAGAATTGATCGTACGCACTAGGGCGATAAGCAATGCTAAAGGGGCAATCGCAGCCGCAAGGGTGGGAACCCCAAGGGTTGTCATTTTTAAGTACGTTGAAATCCCTTGGCCCTTGTTCAAAATCACATCAACCGTTTGCACAGCCTTCACAACCCATAGAACGCCGATCAGTCCCCCCGATGCCAAGAGGAAAGCAAAGAATGCTTTCTTAAAGATATAGCGCTCGATTATTTTGAGGTCCATGGATTTTCGCTTAATTTAAAATGGGAAATGGAATCGTTCAAATTGTAGCCTGCCTATTAAGGACTCGGAATGGCTAAAAAGCGGCAAACAAACGCAGTTAACAATTTGTTTATTACTTGCAGGAAACCCGAAGCAAGCCATTTACACAAGGCCATTCAACGTTGATGCTCGCTGCAATTAACGAATCTTCCCAGATAGTTTGGAACAAGCCCAATGTCTTCATTGCCCAGTATTATTTTCTCTGCCGGTTCACTCCCCTCAAAAGGCAGTGTTGTTCTGCTTTGCGATGAATCGAACAGGTTTGGGGCGAATGCAAAATCTTTGGATAAGCAGGGCACTATCGGAAAAGCCATCAAAGCAGCAGGTTTTAAGGGCGCTTTTGGAAAGACCTTAAGTATCCTTATTCCGCAAGGAACCACCCTTGATCGAATTGTTCTTCTTGGGGTGGGAGAGCTAAAACAACTCAATGAATATTCATGGTTGCGCTTGGGCGGCACCTTAAATTCGGTTCTTGCCAATGGCGGTAAGCTGGATGTGCTGTTGGAATTACCCGGAAAATCCAATGTCAGCGCCCGCCAGGCGGCAGACATGGCGCAAGGTCTGGTTTTGGGTGCCTATCGGTTTGACCGCCATCAAACCAAAGCTAAAAAACCTAAATCAACGGCTGTGAAGGTGACATTCCGTACCTCAAACGCAACTTCCGCAAAAAAGCATTGGAGTGCCCACCAAGGCGTAACCAACGGGGTTATTTTGGCCCGTGATCTCGTCAATGAACCAGCGAACGTATTGACACCTATAGAGTTTGCCAAACGAGCCAGTGCCTTACGCAAACTTGGCTGTAAGGTTGAGATTCTCGACGAGAAAGCCATGAAAGCCCTGAAAATGAATGCACTTCTTGGGGTTTCACGAGGTTCACGTAATCCAGCTCGAATGGCAATCATTCAGTGGAAAGGCGGCAAAACCAAAGATCGTCCGATCGCTTTTGTTGGTAAAGGAGTGACCTTCGATACTGGCGGCATTTCCATCAAGCCATCAGGCGGGATGGAAGATATGAAGGGCGATATGGGAGGGGCTGCAGCCGTTACTGGCTTAATGCACGCGCTGGCCGCTCGCAAAGCCAAGGCCAATGTGGTCGGAATTATTGCGATGGTTGAGAACATGCCCGATGGAGATGCACAGCGCCCCGGCGATATTGTCACCTCGATGTCTGGCCAAACCATTGAGGTTATTAATACTGATGCGGAAGGCCGATTGGTGCTCGCCGATGCACTTTGGCATTGTAACAAGAAATTTAAACCGCAATTCATGGTCAACCTGGCAACCCTAACTGGGGCTATTTTGGTGGCACTGGGCAACCAGCACGCGGGCTTGTTTTCAAACAACGATAAGCTTTCAAATAACCTGACAAATGCTGGTTTGGCGACCAATGAAAAGCTTTGGCGCATGCCGCTAGCTAAGGAATACGACAAGATGGTGGATTCTAAATTTGCCGATATGCGAAACAGCGCTGGCCGTTATGCGGGTTCAATCACCGCAGCGCAATTTTTACAACGGTTTGTCGGCGATACACCTTGGGCGCACCTTGATGTAGCCGGAACAGCCATGAGCTCTCCGCAGACCGAGATCAACAAATCTTGGGCCAGTGGTTATGGCGTGCGCCTGCTTGATCGCTTAGTAGCCGATTATTACGAGTAGGGACGAGCTTTTTCGACCTTAAAGTTCAAGATCATCCAAGCCTAAGCCATCCAAGCCTAAACCATAGGGAAGTTTTAATTTTTTGGCTGAACTGAGCTTTGCCAAGTACCGGCACGGTAGAGATCCATAGCAGCTTGGTAAGATTTCATAGCGTTATTGTATTGCGCCCGAATTTTTTCATAGTCACCAGCACTCATTTTACGACGACGGTATTGCTGCCAAGACTTGTCGGCATATTTCTTCATCGCCGCCCGATTGGCTTCCAAGGATTTGCGAAAAGCCTCGCGTTCCTTGCCGTTGCTGTAGATCAAACCATTTTTACCCGCATTTTCCAGCATTTTTAGGGTGGATGGATGGCCTAAAGTATTCATAATAAATTGGCCCTTTTTCAGATCAGCACCACAGTGTAAAAGGGCATTTCTGATTGAGCACGTGGCGTATAGTCCAGCTTCTGCTGTGGGTGCAGTAAAGCTTGCCCCGAAGATTATACTTGCCGTTGCGAACATTATTTTAGTATTCATTTTGGTACACCCCTAACATTTCCAATTGCCTGAACCTTATCAAAGCATGTTGATGAAAGAGGAGCAATCCTTGTTGATCTGTCGGCATAGTATAAAGTAATGAAATGACCGAAGTTCTTTTCTACCATCTTACCGAACATACCCTAGAGCGAGCTTTGCCCGGCTTGTTAGAACGCAGTCTTGAGCGTGGTTGGAATGTGGTGGTTCAATCAAGCCGCGAGGATCACCGCGATCGGCTCAACCAACATCTGTGGACCTACCAAAAGGAGAGTTTTCTCCCCCATGGTTGCGAGGGAGACGACGATGTAACCCCAAGCCAGCATCCGATTTGGCTAACGACAGCCAATGATAACCCAATCAACGCCCAAGTACGATTTATGGTTGATGGTGCTGTACCAGAGGGTACGGATAAATACGAACGCCTCATTTATATGTTCGATGGCCGAGATGAGGATGCGGTAGCTGCTGCCCGTGGGCAATGGAAAATAGAAAAAGAAGCGGGCCACGATCTTGCCTATTGGCAACAAGACGAGGAAGGGCGCTGGAAAAAGAAAGCCTAGGCGCCCCCTATCATGCGCCGTTTTTCAAAGCTTTCGCCACCAATACCTCAATTCCCTCAACACTTCTCCCATACCAAAAACCATGATTCAGCCTCGATGCTATCCGTATAATTGCTTTCTTCCACGCTGCTGACTGTAGTTATCGTGCCAGCCCTCGTTAGCGCCTCTACCTTGTCTTTGAAGCCTGCGGGTTCCCAGTAAGTTTTGCGGATGGCGGTGATGAAGCGGCCTCCGGGCTGCATAATGCGGAACAACTCGTCCAAACAATCCGCCCCGACATGGCCATGGGTGAAGGTTCCGATGCAGATAATTGCGTCATAGGTGTTGCTGTCGATGGCGAGTGGTTGGTTCAAATCGGCCTCAATCAATGCGCCATAAACACCAAGCTTCTCAGCTACTGCGAGCATCGGAACAGAGTAATCTATCCCATCAATTGCCGTGAACCCAAGCGCCGCCAATTCTTGCCCAACAAGCCCAGTACCCGTGCCCACATCCAATATCCGCGCCTGTCTGTCAGCTACATTCCGCCCCAACAATTGCGCGGCCTTTTGCGGGGAGAGGTAGCCCAAACCCTCAACCATGGTCTTGTCATAGCTTTCCGCCCAATCCGAATAAAGTGCCTTAGTTTCCGCCTCACTAGCCAACCCATGAGCACGATCAAGCATCGCTTTCGAGGAGGCATCGAGGGTAGGGGGCTTGGTCATCGGGGGCTTTCGGGTTTTAGTTATATAACCTGCATGATATTCTAAAAAGCATAGCAAGCAAATCTCTAGGCCGTCGTACTATGCCTTGTGCATCGTCATTCCCCCAAGTTGCTTATGGGCTTTCATGAGTAATTGGGCGATCTAGGAGACCCTATGCGTGCGCAAGGCATAGGGTGACGACCGAGGAGTAAGTCCAAGCCCCAATTCACGCCTTCCTCTTGTTGCCCTTCTAGCAGGGGAATAATTTTGCCTGCTTTAATCGCCTCTCGCCCCAAGAAATCACCAAGGCGAACAATACCAACACCGGCAATCGCCATTACACCCAACACTTGCCGCAAACAATGGTTCAAACCCTAGCCGATGCGACCCATTACGCGCTCGTTTCTACCTGTGATGTGCCACAGGCAGACTGTTTTCAGCTCATCACGAGGTATGAAGCACCCGATATGCACATCGACCCAAACTTCCCAAACATGGAACGAACGAACCAAGCCTGAATCGTTGAGATCGTGTTCCTCTCTGGACGTTCAAACGAGAAAAAACGAGCGCTTTATAAGGCCATAACGAAGGCGTGCGTAAGCGGTGGATTTAATGGCGACGACTTAAGGCTGCCCTCACCGAAAACAATCACATCGATTGATCGCTGGGCAGGGGCGAGGCTTATAAAGGGGGAGGGGATGCGCTTTTGGAGATCAGTGAGCTGCCGACCGTTGTGAATTAACAGACGGAATTTTTGATACATCAATGGTGTTTTCAGCAATGGCCAGATCATATATCCCCTGCATGGTGTTCCAAAAAGCCCCGCCGTTTCCGAAGTATTTTCCAAAACGAACGGCCATTTCTGCGGTCACTGGCTGTTTCTCGTTGATGATGTCGTAAAGTGTCTGTCGCGAAATACCTAAGGATTGAGCAACAGCCGTTTTGCTAATTCTAAGTTCAGGAAGAATAATTTCTCGTAACAACTCACCAGGGTGCGAGGGCAATATCGTCTTATGGCGAACGGTCATTAGTGATAATCCTTTATGTCGATTAGGGTAAACCCGTCTTTTTCTGATTGGAATATGATGCGATAATTCCCAGTTAACCGAACAGAGTAAAACCCCGCCAAATCACCCGTCAAAGCATGAAAGTGAGATCCAGGGAAATTCATTTCGCTGGCCTGTTGGCCGCATCAAGTGCAGAAAGAATAATGCGAATTTTAGGCAGCCAATTTGTGTTCAAGCCTTTAGTTAGCCCCTTCGCCCAGTAGTTCCGAAGCGCTTTGTGCTTAATGCTCTTGATCATTTTCGTAAGCTATAGCCTTACGGTTTGTTTGTCAACCACAACCTTACGCAAATTGTATTCACCCACCCAGCCGCGAACTCAACTCTAGCCATTCTTCTTCTGTCTCGGCCAACCGTCGCTCAAACTCGGCTTTTTTGGTGGCTAAATCGCGGATGCGTTTTGTGTCGCTTTCACTGCTTGCGACAGTCAGTAATTTGTTGAGTGTTTTAATTGCAGCGGTGGCTTTCGGCATGATGGCATCAAGCTTTTTAATGCGGGCGCGAATGTCGGCTTCGGACTCCCGTTTTAGGGCATCTTCGCGGCGTTTGTCGCCAGCGGATTTCTCTTGCACGATTTTTACTTTTTTGGTTTTCTCTTTTTTCTTTTCAGCTTTTTTTGAGGATGGGGAGCCGGGGCCTTTTAGGATGAGTTTGCGGTAGTCGTCGAGATCACCTGCGTAAGGGCCAACAGTTCCCTCATTCACAAGCCATAGCCGTTCAGCGCTGGCTTCAACCAAGTGGCGGTCGTGGGAAATCAATATCACTGCGCCTGAATAGGCGTTCAGCGCCATGACGAGGGATTGGCGGGTGTCGATGTCGAGGTGGTTGGTCGGTTCGTCCAAAATCAACAGGTGCGGTTTGTTGAAAGTTGCCATGCCCAACAGCAGTCGTGCTTTCTCTCCACCCGATAAATTCTTAGCCTTGGTTTCCATTTTCTCTTGGCCCAGGCCCATTTGCGCGACGCGGCTGCGTACTTTTGCATCTGGTTCTTTGGGCATCAATCTGCGCACATGATCGACAGGTGTTTCGTCGGGAAAAAGGTAGTCCATATTGTGCTGGGCAAACATCGCCACCCGCAGTTTTTCAGACCGTGTAACTCGCCCGTCCATCACATTGAGCCGTCCAGCAATCAGCTTGGCGAAGGTCGATTTACCGTTACCATTTGCCCCAAGCAGCGCAATGCGGTCATCGGCATCAAGGCGTAAATCAAGGTTGGTCAGAATTGGTTTTCCTTCCTCATAACCAACGGATGCTTTTTGCAAATTAATAATCGGGGAGGGGATGGATTTTTCTGGGCTCGGAAAATGGAGCGGCGCGACATCTGAATCTTGAACTGCTGATATAACGGCCATTTTCTCCAATGCTTTGACGCGGCTTTGCGCTTGTGTAGCCTTTGAAGCTTTAGCTTTAAATCTGTCGATGAAAGTCTGCATATGGGCGCGCTTGGCGTCCTGTTTGACCTTCATTTTGGTTTGCAAAGCGTTTCGCTCTGCACGGGTCTTCTCGAAGAAATCGTAATCGCCTTTGTAAGACGTCAGCTTCAAGTTTTCCAAATGCACAATCATACTGCAACATTTATTCAACAGGTCGCGGTCGTGGCTGATGATAATCACCGTGTGGCGATAGCGCGCGATATAGTTTTCAAGCCACAGCGTGCCCTCAAGGTCGAGGTAGTTGGTCGGCTCATCGAGCAGCAGTAAATCAGGTTCAGAAAACAGAACACCCGCAAGCGCCACCCGCATCCGCCACCCGCCAGAAAAATCAGAACAAGGCCGCAACTGAGCTTCGGCATCAAAGCCCAACCCGTGCAAAATTGACCCCGCCCGAGACTCGGCTGAGTGGGCTTCAATGTCGTTGAGCCGTGTGTGAATATCGGCAATGCGGGTTGGGTCCGTCGCCGTCTCCGCTTCTGCAACTAGCGCGGTGCGTTCAAGGTCGGCTTCCAGCACTGTTTGCAACAATGATTTTTCATTGCCCGGCGCTTCCTGTGCCACCTGACCAATACGCATATTGCGGCGTAATTTAATCGTGCCCGTTTCCGGCCCATAGTCTTTGGTGATGAGCTTGAACAGGGTGGTTTTGCCTGTGCCATTGCGCCCAACAAACCCCATCTTCGCGCCCATAGGTACGCTCATAGAGGTGTTTTCAAGCAGCAGTCGCCCCTGCATTCGGAAAGTAAGATCATTAAGTGTAAGCATGCTGCGGCTTGTGGGGGAAAAGTGAAGAAATTACAAGCGGAGATTTTGGGGGTGGAGAGTATTCCCCTTACGAATAATCATCATACCCAGCGCAACCAGAATCCATCAACTCCCGCAGCACCATCAAGCTTTGTCTAAACTCCTGTTCGCCTTGAATAGCAATGGTGGCAACGCGCACTTTATGGATTGCATCACCGCTCTGTCCTGATTTGAATTCGTAGGCGCTGTCGATCAGTATACCCTGTTCACGGGCGGCAGTTTTGAAGGTGCCTGATACCCAAGGCTCGGGGAGCTGTAACCAAACGAAAGCAGCTTCGGGATGGGATTTGAATTTCAACCCATTGAAAATTTCCCGCACAATAACTTCACGGTGGCTGATGTGGGCGGAGACTTGCTTGCCAATCCTGTCGGCTTCACCAGAATTGACCAACCGTGCAGCAACTTCCGTGAGCATATAGGTGTTGCCTCCGACCATGGCTTTGTTGGCGATGAGCAGGCGGTTGCGGAAGTTGGCGGGGCATGAAATCCAACCGGCACGAAGACCTGCGCCAACATTTTTAGAAAGCCCGCTTACATGGAAAGTCCGCTCCGGTGCCATAGCTGCGAGCGGAGGGGGGGCATCTTTAACGTGGCGACCATAGATATTGTCCTCAATAATCATCACGTTATTATCGTGGGCAATTTGAGCAATCCGTCTGCGGTTTTCCTCTGGAATAATGGCCGTTGTCGGGTTGTGAAGCGTCGGGATGACCATCAACACCTTTGGGTGTTGCTGGGCACAAACCCGCGCGAAATCATCGGGGTCCAATCCATTTTCGCCAATATCCACCTGCACAGGGCGACGGCCAATCAGCGTTACAGCGCGGGAGAGCGAGGCGTAGGTGAGGCTTTCAAAGGCAACCTTATCACCAGGTTGGGTGAGGGCGGCAACAATGGCGACCATGGCAGAATGAACCCCCATCGTCGGGAATACATTTTCGAGCTCGGGCGACCAGCCACCAGTAGAAAGCCAGTTGTGCCCAGCTTCCTGCCATGAGGGTTCCAGCGAGCGCACGTAGTCGATGGATTTAAGCGGCTCTTCTTTAAGCACAGCACTGCACAATGTTGCGATGACCGCACTTTGACCAATATCAGTGGCACTGGTGGAGTTCATACGATAAAATCCAGCCCCTAATTCCATGCCCCGCACTTCGGGCTGCATAACATCGGCGGGAATTTGCTCATTATCGCGAATAAGAGGCTCAGTTGAGCGAATGAATGTACCACGTCCAACTTCTGCCGTGGCCAAGCCCCGTTCGATCGCTAATTGATAACCTCGGCCAATTGTACCTATTGTAACCCCGATATCGAAGGCAAGGTTGCGTTGCGGGGGGAGCTTTGTTCCTCTAGGTAGCGTGCCAGAGGCGATATCTGCCTCTATTTTGTCTGCAAGGCGTATATATATCGGGCCACTTCCCTGTGAAATATCTGGTAACCAATTTGTCATGGTGACAAGTATTACACTTGATTCAAATTGTGAGTCAATACACACATAAATGGGTACATCGCATGTTCATAGGAGTGTTAAAAATGGGTACAATAGAGACAATTGGGGGTGAAAATTGCAACACGCGCCATAAATCATGGATTAATCGGTTTTTTCAAACTGCGCTCCAGATGATCACGCATTTACCCAAACGGCTTGCAAAGCAAAACAGCCGTTTGGCCCTATCCAAGCTCAGTGATGATGCGTTGCGTGACATTGGTTTGACCCGCAAAGAAGCCAATGTCGAGGCAGAAAAATCATTTTGGGATTAAGCGGCAATCAGCCAATCCCACTACTATCCATGGCGAGCCTTTCCTCGCTAACGGAAACCCCAGCTTTCGCAGCTATACCCCATAGTTGTGAAGGTTGGGGTAGATTCATTTAAGACTCTCAAAATCGTCTTCCTCGAACGCGCTTGCGCGCTTCGGAGATCCAGAACATTCAATTCACCTTCTGGATTCCCGAAGTTTGCTTTCAGCAAATTCGAGAATGACGGCGAGCGGATAAAATGTGTTCGCCCCTAAACCAACCCCGACCGAACTTCGAGTTGATAATAAATCAAATCCAACGGTGGGGCTTCGCCTTTTAAGCGGGTCAATATGGCGTGGGCTTGGCCGCGATGATGGGTTTGGTGGTTGAATATATGAGCAAGGGCAGGGGCGAGCTGTAGGGTTACTTTTTCGGGCGTGGTGATCGGGGTGTAGCTGAAATCGCCGTTCAGATTTACAGCCGTAAGCCCTTCCGCATACTGTATGAATTTATCATCCATCAACCGTCGCGCTTCTAGGTAATCCGCAAATTTATCGTGCAGGAACCCATCGAGGGATGTCGGCGCATCGTTTGTTCCCTGAAATCGACTGAGCCAGATTGTATCCGCAATGAGCAGGTGGTTTAGCGTGCCATTCATCGACTTAAACGCCACCTGGCAATCCTGATTATACTCCGCTTCGCTCAACTCCGCGACCGCAGTCAGTAATTTGCGGTTTGCCCAACCGTTGTATTGGGCAAACATAGGGAAGTGTTTTTTCTGCATTGTATTAGTCCTCTTTTACTCCATGATAGCCACTGCAATTGGCAGATCAAGGATTAACCGAATGACGATCAAACTCTATGAACTTTGTGGTGCAGACCCGACCAGCGTTTTTAGTCCGCACTGCTGGAAAACAAAAATGAGTCTTGCCCATAAGGGATTGGATTTTGAATCCGAGTTGGTCTCGTTTACGCAAGTCTCTTCAATAGAAGGTGGCGATAAACGGCGTGTGCCGGTTATCCGTGATGGGGATACGGTGGTGGAGGAAAGCCTTGCCATCGCTAAATACCTTGATGCGACTTACCCTGACACACCAAGCCTGTTCAACGGCGAGGGCGGGGAGGCGCTTACCAATATGGTCATCTCCTGGTCACAAACCCAACTGCATGCAGAGGCTATTCGTCTGTGTTTGATGGATATTTACAACGGGTTAGCGCCAGTTGATCAAGCCTTCTTCCGCACCACCCGCGAGAAGGTTTTTGGCATGACCTTGGAAGAATTCGATGCGAAGTTCCCAAAGACACCAAATGCGTTAAACAAGGCGCTCGTACCGTTGGAACTCACCCTTAAAAACCAAAAATTCCTCGGTGGAGATACCCCAATTTTCGCAGATTACGTCGTCTTCGGCGCCCTACAATGGCTAAGATTAACCTGCACCCATGATGTGATGCCAAAACAAGGCAGCGTTGCAGCATGGTTCGATACATTGCTGGATATGTACGACGGCATGGGGCGTAAGGCTAAAGCTGGGGTGGAATAGTGGTTTGCGCCTGATTGTTATGGCAAGGGGTAGGCGAGCTGGTTGCTTGGGGGGGCTCCGTAAGGAGAGCTTCTAAGGCAGATCTTAGATGTTCAACCGTTCCTGACTTCCCCATGGTTCCAGCTTCATTAATTGCATAGCAAAGCAAGCGTCCCAGTGCATTTGTGTTGTTTGATGGACATAAATCGCAGTTTTCGTATGTCATAATATAGTTTCCCTCAATAGGCAGAACGCAATAACGATTGTGCGCAAAACGCTAAAATTAAGCCGATCAGCAGAACAAGCTACTGGGGCTAGGTTTAATAGTTGCAGGAACTTGCATGTAATAAAACACGGGAAATACCCCATACTTGTTTACGGCAGGGAAACAAGCTCGTTTTTAACC
>JAZGFF010000198.1:0-17946 GCA_036479095.1 Rhizobiaceae bacterium
GAAGTGGCAAAAATTCCATTACAAGAGGATGATAACAATGGCGGAACCTGAAATTGATGAAGTAACCGGTGTACAAACAACTGGCCATGAATGGGATGGTATTAAAGAGCTGGATAACCCTATGCCCCGTTGGTGGCTGTGGTCCTTCTACGCTTCGATAATTTTCTCAATTGGCTACATGATTTACTATCCTGCCATTCCCCTTTTGGAAGGGTCGACAATGGGGATTTCCGGTAAAACAAATCGCTCTGAATTGAAGCTTGAGATGGCCGCGGCCACAGCTGCTAAAGCTGAAAGAATCGCGCTGATTGAAAAGTCTACACTGGGTGATATCCAAAAAAATGAAAACCTATCGCGCTTTGCCGTTGCTGGTGGAGCTTCATTGTACAAAGTTTATTGCAGCCAGTGCCATGGCTCAGGTGCTCAAGGTGCCCCTGGATATCCCAACTTGAATGATGATGATTGGCTATGGGGCGGAGATGTTGATGCCATTTATACCACTATAAAACATGGTGTACGCAGTACGGATGATGATGATACCCGTTCCTCTGAAATGCCCTCATTTGGAGTGGACGAAACACTGAATGATAGTGATATCACAGCGGTAGCCGAATATATCATGAAGTTGTCAAAACAAGATCACGATCAAGAACTAGCGGCTACCGGCAACCCAATCTTTGCCGAACAATGCGCTGCTTGTCATGGAGAGAATGCCACCGGTGGTCGCGAGTTAGGTGCGCCAAATTTAGTAGATGCGATCTCACTTTACGGCCACTCCCGTGCAACAATGGTCGCACAAATGATCAAGCCTAAGCATGGCGTAATGCCAGCATGGAATACGAAATTAGGTGATTCCAATGTTAAGCAACTTGCGATTTATATACATAGTTTGGGTGGCGGCGAAAAAGCTAAGTCAGAGTAATGGTCTCACTACTAAAAGAGAAGAAACATGGCGGCGATGAGGTTGAAACTCTCGATGTAAAACCCGTAAATGCAAAAGAGAACCGCGCCCTTTATGAGGCTCGCAAAAAAATCCATCCCAAAAGGGCCGATGGATTTTTCCGCCAGTTCAAGTGGTGGATCATGCTCGCCACATTGACGGTCTATTATGTAACCCCCTGGTTACGTTGGGATCGTGGTGCAGGTGCCCCAAATCAGGCCGTTTTGCTTGACCTTGAAAACCGCCGGTTTTACTTCTTCTTCATCGAAATTTGGCCCCATGAATTTTATTACATCGCTGGCCTTTTGGTCATGGCAGGCATTGGCCTGTTTCTTGTGACCTCAACCCTTGGCCGTGCTTGGTGCGGGTATACCTGCCCACAAACAGTTTGGGTTGATCTTTTTCTCGTGGTCGAGCGCTTTTTTGAGGGGGATCGTAATGCCCGCATCAAACTCGATAAGGCACCAATGAGTGGTTCCAAATTCGCCAAACGCCTGTCCAAGCATTTTATCTGGATCATGATTGCCATCGCAACTGGTGGGGCTTGGGTGTTTTATTTCGCAGACGCACCAACTTTGTTTAACGCTCTAGTTTTTGGTCAAGCTGCCACAGGATATTATATCACCATTGCTGCGCTTGCCGCATCTACTTACATATTTGGCGGATTTATGCGTGAACAGGTTTGCACTTATATGTGCCCCTGGCCACGCATTCAAATTGCAATGCTAGATGAAAACTCACTCACCGTTACCTACAATTCTTGGCGTGGAGAGAACCGCGCCCGTCACGCAAAACAATTGCGTAAAAAAGGCGAAACTGTTGGCGACTGCGTTGATTGTAACGCATGTGTCGCTGTTTGCCCCATGGGTATCGACATTCGTGATGGCCAGCAACTTGAATGCATCACCTGCGCACTTTGCATAGATGCTTGTGATAGTGTGATGGAAAAACTTGGCCTTGAGAAAGGCTTAATCGCCTATTCTACTTTGAACGATTACACTGCAAACATGCAGCTAGCAGGCGCCAGCGGTTCAATATCAGATATTGTGAGCAGCAAGGCTTACTCGCAAATTAAGCCTGAGCGAATACGAAACCCATCCGGCGAATTGGTCGATAAGATTAAAAATACGTCTTGGCGTTCCATCATGCGCCCTCGTACCTATATTTACCTTGCCATTTATAGCGCAATTGGCTTGGCTCTTGCGGTTGTTTTGGCCAACCGCAACACATTGGATGTGAATATTATTCATGACAGAAACCCTCTTTTTGTCACCCTTAGCGATGGCTCCATCCGTAATGGTTATCAAATTAAAATTCTGAATATGTATGGCGAGCCGAGAAAATTTCGCATCGAAGTTGAGGGCTTAATTGGTGCTAAAATGAAATTGTCAGGGGCTCAAGGTGAATTAAGCGAGTTCATATTAGTAGATGTAGAAATTAACAAAATGCGTGCACTAAAACTTTTCGTGACCTTGCCAGTTGGTAAAATGACCTCGAACAAAATGCATTTTTCATTTAAGGTAACTGTAGATGGAGAAGATGTGAGCTCCTCAACTGCAGCTAATTTTGAAGCCCCGGAAAAATATTCCAAACAATGACCCAAGCACACAAAAAAGCATCACAGAAAAAACAGTTTCGGTTTACCGGATGGCACATGATGGCCATTATGGTGGCGTTCTTTGGTACCATAATCGCTGTAAATTTGACGATGGCTATATTGGCATCGCGAACTTGGACGGGGCTTGTTGTCAAAAACTCCTACGTTGCCAGTCAGCAATTTAACCGCGATTTAGAAGCGGCAAAAGTGCAAAATGCAAAGGGTTGGCAATCACAACTTTCCTATAAGAATGGCGAAATTCGCCTCCGCTTGAAAGATAAATCAGGGGGATTACTTACATTGGACGAGGCCAATATTTTTATTGGCCGCCCAGCCTTTGAGCAGCAAGACCAGCAACTTCCTTTAGCTTTGAAAGCAGACGGTGTTCATTTTGTAAAAATTGAAATGGATTCTGGAGACTGGTTTGTGAAAATAAAAGGCAAGATCAACGGTGCTTCCTATCGTCGTGATGCACGTTTTCTTGTTGATGAAAAACTAACCGGCATATTACAATGAATCGTTGCAACACCAATAGTGTTGAACAAAATTTCCTTCTCAACGCGAATATTCAGCACCAATCAACCTACGATAAAGTGCGCGAAGAGGAACTTCGCAATGGCTCACATCAACAAGATGACCGTTATCTGCAAACTGTTTTCATTGTACCCTCGATGCATTGTGTGAGCTGTATTACCTCGATTGAAAAAACATTATTGCAACTGCCCCATGTGGAAAAAGCGCGGGCGAATCTCTCAACACGCCGGGTGTCGGTTGAATGGGACACCAGCAAAGGCAATGGTTTAGATATAGCTGCCTCACTTGAGGATTTAGGTTTTCCCCACTCACTTTATATTGGCGATGATCTACTCAGCAACACAATGTTAGAAACAGGAAAGCAATTGTTGCTTTCGCTTGCCGTTGCTGGATTTGCGGCCGCGAATATCATGTTGCTTTCTGTTTCTGTCTGGTCTGGCGCCGACGCTGAAACTGCCCGTTTCTTTCACCTTATTTCAGGGCTGATAGCCGTACCTGCTGTAGCCTATGCTGGACGCCCTTTCTTCAAATCAGCTTTGCATGCCCTCTCTGCCGGGCGATTAAATATGGACGTTCCGATTTCGCTTGCCGTTCTTCTTGCCTTGGCTATGAGCATTTTTGAGAGCATAGTTGGTGGCGGAGAAGCATATTTTGATGCAGCAGTGATGTTGTTGTTTTTCTTACTTATTGGCCGGTATCTGGATCACATGATGCGTGAAAAAGCGCGCAGTTCTGTTCAAAGCCTGGTTCAACTTACAGCTAAGGGCGGCGCAGTTGTTGATGAGAATGGTTCTCTCTTTTTCGTTCCTCAATCTGAAATCATAGAAGGGATGATCTTACGAGTCATGGCTGGCGAACGGTTCCCCGTTGATGCAATGATTATAAAAGGCACTACTGAAATTGATCGCTCCTTTGTGACAGGAGAAAGTGAAAGCGTGCGTGCAACTACGGGAGATCGGTTTGAAGCGGGTGTACTAAACCTTGTTGGTTCGGTGGATGTTGTTGCAACAAGCGATGCTGAAAATTCATTTTTATCTGAGATCATGAAAATGATGAACGCTGCTGAAAACGGGCGTGGTCAATATGTGCGGGTTGCGGAGCGTATGGCCTCAATTTATGCGCCGGTTGTTCATCTACTCGCGCTTTTCACATTTATTGGCTGGATGGTGATATCGAATGGAGACTGGAAAACATCTCTTTATGCGGCCATCTCTGTGTTGATCATCACATGCCCATGCGCCCTTGGGCTTGCGGTTCCCGTTGTGCATGTCATCGGTGCAAACCGACTTTTTAAAGCCGGGATACTGATGCGAGATGGGTCGGCATTTGAACGATTGGCAGAAATTGATACAATTGGCTTTGATAAAACAGGCACCCTAACCAAGGGCAGCCCCAAAATTGTTCAAACTTGGAATCTAAAAGAAAAAGACAAGGGATTGCTTGTTGCCCTTGCAGCTCAGTCAAGCCACCCACTTTCTCGTGCGATCAACCAACAGATTGCTGCAACTTCTACTGTTGAAATTCAAAATTCCCAAGAAATCCCTGGCTATGGAATCGAGGCAAAATACAAAGGCAAAAAAATACGCCTTGGGATTCCCCAATGGGTGAATGAAATATCGGGAGTGAAATCTAAACTCAACCAACAAGCGACAACAGCTTTTACTATGGAAGGCCAACAAAGCATTGGCTTTCAAATGGAAGATGATTTACGAGATGATGTTGTGGAGACCATAAGCCACCTCAAAACTAAAAAATTAGAAATAGAGATGCTATCGGGTGATAAAACTGAAGCTGTGGCTAAGCTAGCGGCAACAATCGGCGTGAAATTCTATGCTGGGATGAAGCCAAAAGATAAAATTGACAGATTATCTGAGTTAACAAATCAAGGGCATAAAATCCTGATGGTTGGTGATGGTTTGAATGATGCTCCCGCACTCACAGCCGCCCATGTTTCTATGGCTCCTTCAAGTGCTTCTGAAATTGGTCGCCAAGCTGCTGATTTTGTTTTCACCCGCCCTTCGCTCTTAGCCATTCCCTTTACCCATACCATCGCCAAAAGGACTGAAAACCTTATTCGTCAAAATTTTGGCCTGGCGATTGCTTACAATGTTATTGCTGTCCCCCTTGCGATGATTGGGTATGTTACCCCGCTTGTTGCGGCTCTTGCTATGTCAGCCTCTTCGATAGTAGTGGTTGCGAATAGTATGCGTTTGAATTTTGGCGAAGAATGTTTTCCCAACACTGATATGACCTTGATAAAAGAGCAGGGCTAATTACCTCATGAACCATCTCATAATCCTCATTCCGATTGCCCTGGGGCTTGGCCTTTTAGGCCTTGCGGGGTTTTGGTGGAGCTTAAGCAGCGGACAATACGATGATTTAGATGGCGCCGCCGCTCGTATTCTGGAAGAAGAATCCGATCTTGATCCGTAAAAGCGGTTTAACCAAAAAAATCATCTATCTGGCAATTATCATGGGCGGCCCTGATTTGACTGTTGGAGAGATAAGCCAACTCTTTAACACGTAAATGAACGATCCATGTGGTTTTGGCAAAACACAAGGCGAGCAAACACAGCTTATGCTTCCGACCTTCCGGTAATATCCCTATCGGCGAACCAGCTACTCCATCAGCTCCTGCCAACGATGGCAGGCAACCTCGTGTCTGTCGCCAGTGTCTTGCAAGACTGGTTCCTCAGCCTTGCAAAAATCGGTGGCAAAGACACAACGGGTATGAAATTTACAACCGGAAGGCGGGTTCGTTGGAGATGGAATTTCTCCTTCGAGTTTTTGTGCATCCCCTTTATCATCTGGATCAAGGGAAGGGATGGCAGAGAGCAAGGCCTTCGTATAGGGATGTCTAGGCGCGGAAAACAACTGCCTTGTTGGCGCAGATTCAACCAACCGCCCTAAATACATCACTGAGACATGGTCACAGATATGCGCAACGACCGATAAATCGTGGCTGATAAATAAATAGGTTAGACCCAACTCTGTTTGCAAATCTTTTAGGAGATTCAAAATGTCAGCTTGGATGGATACATCAAGCGCAGCAACGCTTTCATCGGCCACAACGAATTTTGGACTACATACCAATGCGCGGGCAATGGAAATGCGTTGTCGTTGCCCACCAGAAAAAGCATGGGGAAAACGGCGCAGGTGCTCCAAATTCAACCGGCATTTTGAAGCAATCTCACGCACGCGCGCGTCGGTTTCTTCGCGGCTTTTTGTCAGCCCCATTACTTCCAAGGGTTCCGCAATAATATCGCGAACTGTCATTCGTGGGCTAAGGGCGGCGTAGGGGTCTTGGAATATCAGCTGCGCCCGTTTGGGGTAATCGCGCAGTTCACCTTTACTTACTTCACGAAGATTGTAGTCCACTTCCCCATCGTCAAATTGAACTTCGCCATCTGAAATATTCACGGCTCGTAGAAATGCGCGCCCCAGGGTAGTTTTACCCGATCCGCTCTCCCCGACTAAACCGTAAAAGGATCCTCTTGGAATTTCCATATTGATATTGTTGACGGCGCGTAGAAATACTTTTTCGCTTAAAAATCCGCCAGATAATTGAAAATCTACGGATAGGTTTTTCGCCGATATAAGTGGTTTATCGCTCATGCTGCCCCCCGCTTATCGGCTTCAACAAAACAGGCACAAGAATGGTGAGCACCTATTTTTTTCATTTCCGGAACAGACTGGCTGCAACGATCCTCGGCAACAGAACACCTGGTGTGGAACACGCAACCCGAAGGGCGCTCTAAGGGGCTTGGTATATCACCAGGCACCGGGACCAATGGAGCGTCCAAATTATCCAACCGTGGCAAAGCGTCCAACAATCCCCTTGTATAGGGGTGAGCCGCATCGCGGATAACTTCACGCACTGGCCCGCTTTCAACAATATCACCCAAATACATAACTGATACCTCATCGGCAGTTTGGGCGATGACGCCAAGGTCATGGGTAATAAAAATTATGCCCATGTTAAATTCTTTCACCAGGTCTTTCATCAAATCAATAACCTGAGCTTGAATGGTTACATCGAGCGCCGTGGTTGGCTCATCGGCAATCAGCAGCTTTGGGCTTGTAGAAAGCGCCATGGCAATCATAGCCCGTTGGCGCATGCCCCCTGATAGCTCGAAAGCATATTGCTTAAACCGTTGTGGTGCATCCGAAATACCAACCCGCTCTAGCATTTCGATGGATAGTTTTTCAGCTTGCTTTGCATTCATGTCCTTATGGATCAGCAATTGTTCAACCATTTGTGCGCCAATTGAAATGGCTGGTGCAAAACTTGCCATTGGTTCTTGGAAAATCATCGATACGGCACCGCCGCGGATAACTTCCATATCGCTTTCACGTTTGATGGCTAAAACATCGATTGTCTCCCCATCTAAATCAAGCAAGATTTTGCTTTCGGGAGAATAGACCGCATTGGAGGGGTTGAGTTGCATTAATGATTTTGCCGTCACCGATTTACCTGACCCAGATTCCCCCACAAGGCCCATGACTTGACCAGCTTCCAACGAAAAGGAAACGTCGTTTACCGCCGTTATTCGCCCCTCGTCCGTATCGAATTGCAGGGTGAGGTTTTCTACTGTTAACAACGTCATTTTTTAACACTCGAATAGGGGTCAGCCGCATCGCGCAGGCCATCGCCGACAAACACGAAAGCCAAAACAAAGGCGATAAAGAACAGAACAGGTATAAAATACCACTGGTAATTGAGCAGAACATCGGCTTTTGAAACATTTTGCATGAGTGCGCCAAGTGAGTTCACCGGGTCTTTCAATCCAAGACCAATGAAGCTCAAGGCGGTTTCGGTGCGAACCATGTAGGGAAATGAAATCATCAAATCGACGATGATGTAACTGGTGAAACTGGGCAGTAGGTGTCGGCGAATTATGTGGCCAGAAGAGGCCCCACTCAGCTCAGCCGCCAGCACGTACTCTTGGCTGCGCTCTGTCAACAAATGCGTTCTGATACGCCGCGCCAAGGTTGGCCAACCCACTAAACCAAGCACGATCGAAATAAAGAAGAACCGAGTCTCGGAACTCCACTCATCGGGAATGAAAGCCGCCATCGCCATAAACAAAGGAATGGCAGGCACTGTACGAATTGCATCTGTCACCATCTGAAGAGCAGAATCGATCCAGCCGCCAAAATATCCTGCAACCCCGCCAATTATCAACGCTAGGATAAATGCGATCCCGACACCCATGGTGCCCACAGCAAGTGATGTGTAGATAGCATGGAAGGTTCGCGCTAATATATCTTTGCCAGAAGCATCTGTACCAAACACATGGACGCCCCCAACGTCCATTCCATATAAATGGGTGTTAAATTTGAACCCAGGTAATTTCACATCAAACCACGTCCCAGGTAAATCCCAATCAACCTTGAAGTATGAGTACTCCCAGCCCTTTACGAACAGTTGTAAATATCTCCGCTTCTCGCGGTTCTCTTTGGTCACCCAACGAAAATTGGTTTTAATCGAACGGCTACGCTCCAATGTGTAAAGGAAGGGCCGCGCTGAAAAACCATTTTCATCCCAAAATTTGGGGATTTGCGGTGCCCCATTTTCGTATTCTTTATCCCGCCCCGCAATTGTGGGATCGTAAGGAGACAGGAACGGCGCAAAGAAACCCATCAAAATGAGGCCGATCAATATCCAAGCAGCGATCATTGCAGTGCGATTGCTCTTAAAGCGTGTCCAGATCAATTGCCCTTGGGAGGCGGTGAAATATGCCTCTTTGAGTTTTTGATCTTTCAAGTCCTGTTTTGTTGCGGCTGTCATTTTATCCTATTAACCCCCGTCTGATGCGTGGATCCATGAGTGCCAACATGATGTCCGTTACAAAGTTAACCAACACAATACTGGCGGTCAGTAAAAATATAATCGCGCCGGCTAGTTGCTGATCGTTTGAACGGGCCAATGCTTCGATTAACAAAGCCCCGGCCTCTGTTAGGGTTAGCACCAAAGCAACCACAGGCAGCTCGTTGAAAATACGGTTTAGATCGAAACCCAGTGAATTGATCACCGGCCCAAGGGCATGACGAGCCGGATAGCGCCACAAAAGTTTGCGGCCATAAAGCCCCCGCGCCCGTGCTGCTGTAACATAGAGTTTACCGTTCTCATCCAGCATCAAAGCACGCACCGTTTGCAGGGCAAAGGCTGTAGCTGACCAACCTAAAATAAAGATGGGAAGCCATGCCCGAGACATGAAATCCTGGAACCGTGCCCAAGACCAGGCTGCATCGCGGAACTCTTTTGAAAACAGTCCTGTCAGCGAATCCCCAAACCACACGGTTGAAGCCAACATGATGATCAAAGCCAGTAGGAAGTTTGGCAAAGCCAAACCTAAATAACTCACAAAACGCAAAGAGTTGTTGGCAAAAGCGTTAGTCGAGGCCGCCGATATGATCCCGATTGGGATGGCGATGGCGTAGGCGACTAACAATGCCACCAAACAAAGAGCTAGCGATATCCAAAACTTGTCAGCAAGTAGTTGGTTGATGTTGAGGCGCAAAATACAGCTGTCGCCAAACTCGCCTTTAAAGGTCACATTTCCAACCCAAGAACCCCAGCGAATAAGGAATGGCCTATCCAAGCCCAGGCGCCGTTCTTCGGCCTTAATATCAGCAACAGTAATTTGCGAGCCCTGGGTGTTTTTAAAGGCCAAGTAGCGCTCAGCGCAGTTACCAGGCACCAATTCCATCAACGTAAAAACAATCAGTGACACCATCAGCAAAGTGAAGATGGACATGCCAGCACGCATCAAAGCGAACCTTAAAAACTTTCCCATGCTTCCTCCCAAAAGCTCTTGACGATATCCGTCTCTTTTTGTGGCCAGAAATCGAGGTTCAAGCCACAAAAAGAGACCAGGCAAAACTGCCCGATCTCAATGTTGTTTTTTTAGCCTTACTCGTCCAAGAACCACTGTTGTGCGCGGTAAGGTAGTGTCCGGTAATACTCGTAGGACGCTGTTTTGAACGAGGTGAAGTTCTTCAACACGTTGCGATGATAAATAGGTGCCGGTGCCATAACCGTACCGATGAACAGAAGGTTTTCCGTCATGTTCTTGACCATGCGCTGACCCAACTTGTTGGATTCATCCGTTCCTGATGGAGAGGATTGGAAAGCATTGATGTCTGAAATCAACTGCTCAACATAGGCCGGTGGTTTAACCCCGGACGCACCTTTTGAATCTACATACTCAGCCCACAGCATCGCTGTACGGTGACCAAAATAGTTTTCAAATGGTGGCACCCACAACTCGTTGTTACCGAGAACGATCGCAACAGGCTGGCTTTTCTTCCACATGCCGACATCGAGCGCGTTAGAAGATTGGGCCGAACGGTACTCATCTGGCGTCACTTCTTTAACGGTTGTTTGAACACCAACGCTGGCCCAGTGCTGACCAACAAGCTCAACCACGGGTCCAGGAATTCCCTGGGTCGCAAACTGCATATTCAATACAATTTTCTTGCCATTAGGAAGTTCGCGGAAACCATCACCGTCTTTATCGACCATGCCGATTTCATCGAGCAATTTTTTCGCCATTGCTGGGTCGTATTGCGCGTAGTGGCCTTCCCATTTTGCATCGATATATGCAGGGCGCGGCGAGAAACCGATATATTGTTGCGGCTTACCAAGGCCGAAGAAAGCAACATCGTTGATTTCTTTACGGTTGATTGCAACAGACATGGCTTGGCGGAACTTAAGATCGCCAAAGACCTTACGCTTGCCCTCGTCAGATGAAGTTAAATTGAAAGAGAAAGCAGGCATGGTGATGTCTGGCTTCAATTCAACAGTAAACTTACCTTTTTCTTGGTTTTCCAAGAGTAATGGAGAAGACGCAAGAGACAAGGATTGTGACTTATAATCAACTTCTGAGTTAACCAACTTCAAGATACGAACTTCATTATCGTTGATGTAGATCTCATCTTGCTCATTGATGTAGGGAAGCTGATTGCCTGCTGTGTCCACCATGAAGAAATATGGGTTCGCTACATAGTGACGGCCTTCTGTAGTATCAGAAACCGTAATGTAGCTTTCCAAAGTAGGCATCACAGATGCAGGAAGCTTTGCAACTTTGTCTGGGCTGTTCAACAATGGCGTTGGTGTGTCAGTCCAGTCCGAATTACCAAAATAAGCTTTGATCACTGCAAGGCCATTTTCAAAACCAGCAGCTTTTGCCATTTTATCAGCATCGGAGTTGATGTCTGGATGGAACTGGCCAAGGAAATGCTTAGGCTGGAAGCCTTGAGCAAATGATGTGGCAAAGTGCGCAAGTAGACCCGGCTTTGGGGAAGGCAAGTTAAACACAACGGTTTCTGCATCCACTGCATCCACTGTCATTTTCTTACCACCAACAAGAACATAATCTTTGGCTTTTTCGATAACTTTAGAATCGGTCGCTAGATTGTCGTACCAAAACTTCACATCTGCGGAAGTAAATGGCTTGCCATCAGACCACTTGTGGCCCTTGCGAAGCTTAAAGGTAAGTTTGGTGAAATCAGCATTCCAGCTCCATGACTTTGCGACCATTGGAACGATTGTTTGTAGATCGTCTGAATAACGAACGAGGTTGACGTGACGAACAGAGAGGAAGTCGGATGTACCCGCTTCTGTTGCGTTTGAAAGCACGTCCAGCGTACCGCCGTATTTGCCGATCATATCGTAGGGAGCAACAACAAGTGGCTCAGAAGGAAGGCGACCAGCCAAAGCAGGAAGAGCTCCATTACCACGGATTTTACCGTTCATAGCCTCTGATGCTGGGTTTGCAGCAAAGGTCATTGTGCAACCACCAAGTGATTGGAATTCTGCCAATTCGTATTGCTGCGGAAAAGCGCCAGCTTTAACGCCTTTCATGTCAGCCACTGTAATCGCTGGGCAGGCAGCTGATGCTGCTCCACTGGCCAGCGCAAACAATGCGACGGATGATAATAAAATAGATTTCATTGTGTAGTCTCCCGGTTAATTAACTTATGAGCTGCGAACGCTCACCTGTTGGACAGAGCATAGGTCTGCGTATATTTTCCGCGTGCAGTTCTTCGACTACTTTACGGATAACAGGAAATTAGTCTGCGGCAATTATTCCCCTCGCACAAGCGCCTTTTTTGTAAAACATTGGACTCTACGAATTTCAATTTTGGGTGCATCAGAATAGATTAGCAAGCCACTAACCCAAAACCGAGAAACTCGATTCTTCATTGATCGGGCGTTTTCGTGAATAGAAACCAACATCTATATCGCGCTTAATATATGGCAAGGTGAACCGGCACGGCTGGCTGTCGTGGTCATTTCCAGCTTCACAATAATCAATCAAAGCGCGCATCATTTTACCTGCTATAGGGGCATTTTTGTATTGGTTTCCACTGGAGCCGCAGGCCATATAAAACCCCGGTAAGGAGGATTGATCATAAATCGGAATCCAATCAGTGGAGGCATCATAAAGATCAACCACCCCCTTGGTTTTTTGAGGAATCCCCAAGCTTGGAACCCGTTGTCCAAATCGCATTGCCTGGGTTGTCCATTGATCCGTGAAGTTTCTATCGTACTCAGTATCATTCTCCACCCATTGATGGGGGTCGCATTCGGGATCCTCACTGCCAACCAAAATGTTATTACCGTGTTCTGGGCGAATATAGCAGGCAATATCACTGTCGGAGACAATCAAGCCATCATTCTCGAAGTCAAATCCCTTGGGTGATGGCAGGTGCACAACCTCTTGGCGAAGGGCGCGGGTTTTAATTGTCATGTCATCCAACACACCAGCCATCTTGTTAATTAGGGAAGAGGCTGGGCCTGCCACATTAATGACGATTGGCGCATGTAGCTCTTCTCCCGTTTCTAGGGCAATGCCTTTAACCCGCCCATTTTCTTGCAAAATTTTAGTGACTGTTTTTCCGTTTCTAAAAGCTGCCCCATGCAGCCTTGCCGCGTCTGCCAGATTTTGCGAAGAAAGCGCGGGATCGGTCACATAACCGGTTTTTGGCCAATAAACCCCGCCCTTAATTCGACGGTCATTAGAGGTCCCAAATTTTGGATCGTCCATGCGCCGTGCGGGCGAGAAGCTATCCATCGTATAAATCGGCAATTTTTCTAAAATCTTTTCAGGCGACCACTCTTCGAATGGGCAATCCAATATCTCACAATTTTCGATATGTTTTTCGAGGTACCCATTGGCTTCAGTTTTAAATACAAGGCACCCTGTCTCCCGGTACTTTGCCAGATCGTGGCCAGATGGTAAGCCTAAATAATCTGCCCAATCACGCCAGTAGTGATAGGCCTCCCAGGCAAACATCGTGCCGTCAAAGGTCGAATAATGGGTGCGAATTATTGCGCAAGATCCCGAAGTCGAGCCGTGGCCAATTTGGGAGTTACGGTCAACACTCAAGGTTTTATAACCTGCCTTCGCCAGCTCAAAAGCGATAGCAGTGCCAATAACACCGGTGCCAATTATGATTACATCTGCAGTCTCGATCACTTGGCCCTACTCTTCTTTATTTTGTTATTTTATTGAGACTGCAACACTCTCGCAGATGTTTGCAACAACATGCATTGGTTATTAACTTATAGAATCTGGCTTGACACATATCTATATATCATGAATTATTGATATATGGATACTAACCAAACCACCCTTGCATTTTTTGCCCTCTCGCAAAAGTTGCGGCTCGATGTGTTTCGCCTTCTCATTCAAGCTGGAGCGAAGGGAATGCTTTCTGGGCAAGTAGGTGAAGCTTTGCATGTGCGCCAGAACACCATGTCTACGAATTTGAATATTCTCTTACAGGCCGGCTTGGTTCGCAAGGAGCGCCAAGGCCGTTCTATTCGTTACTTTGCAGATTTTGAATCACTGCGGGGAATGCTCGCCTTTTTAATGGAGGACTGCTGTGGTGGTCGGCCAGAGTTATGCCAACCGGTGATTGACGAAATCGCCGTTGCCTGTTGAATGAAAGTTAGAAAATGATCGCTTCCCCAACCATAAGCCAAAGGCTCGGAGCCGAATTTATTGGCACCGCGTTTCTTCTGGCGACTGTTGTTGGATCGGGAATAATGGCGGAACGTTTGGCCGGCGGCAATGTGGCTATCGCCCTCTTGGGCAACACCATTCCAACAGGAGCAATTTTGGTTGTCCTAATCACAATGCTGGGCCCCATATCGGGTGCGCACTTCAATCCGGCAGTTACCCTTGTATTTGCCTTGAAACGAGAAATAGCCATGCGAGAAAGCTTGGCCTTCGTAGTGGTGCAAATCATCGGCGGGTTAATAGGTGTGTGGGCAGCGCATTTAATGTTTGATGAAACCCTGTTTCAGTTCTCGCAGAAGGTCAGAAGCGGAGGCTCCCAATGGTTTGCTGAAGGCGTGGCGAGTTTTGGTTTGGTGTTCACCATATTGGCAACTATCAAAGCACGCGCTGATGCTGTTGCGATGGCTGTTGGCCTCTATATCACTGCGGCCTATTGGTTCACTGCCTCAACCTCATTTGCCAACCCTGCGGTCACCATCGCAAGAAGTTTCTCGAATACTTTTGCGGGAATTCGCCCCCTCGATGTAGCTCCATTTATTATCGCACAATTGTCGGCTGCCATTCTTGCTTGGTTGTTTTGTAACTGGCTCTTAGCCGACAACAGCAACAAAGAAAATTTGTCATGAAAAAACCCATCGTTTCCAACGCTTCAATGCCCTGTCTTGATATGGATAAAATCCTGCCAATTGATGTCGATAATTTAGCAAATGCTTCAGACCTACCTCATCGACCGCGCATACTTTTACTCTATGGCTCCTTACGGGAACGATCATTTTCTCGGCTGGTTGCAGAAGAGGCGGCACGGATTGCTGAACATCTGGGTGCAGAAACAAAGATGTTTAGCCCGAAAGATTTACCCTTAGTTGATTCTGTCGATGAAGATCACCCAAAGGTTCAAGAGCTGCGGGAACTTGCGATTTGGGCAGAAGGGATGATTTGGGTTTCACCGGAAAGGCATGGCGCAATGACCGGTATTATGAAATTACAAATCGATTGGTTGCCGCTTGCCATTGGCTCGGTGCGCCCAACGCAAGGTAAAACCTTAGCAGTGATGCAGGTGAGTGGCGGTTCGCAAAGCTTCAACGCGATCAATCAAATGCGCATCCTTGGCCGATGGATGCGAATGGTCACAATCCCCAATCAATCTTCTGTCGCAAAAGCTTTTTTAGAGTTCGACGATGATGACCGGATGAAGCCCTCAGCCTATTATAATCGGATTGTCGATGTGGTTGAGGAATTGATGAAATTTACTTACCTGATACGAGGTCGTTCAAACTATCTCGTATCACGGTATTCAGAGCGGGTAGAAACAGCTGAAGAGCTGCGCGCCCGGGTGAATAAAAACAAGTAGAATACGATTCATGCTCATTTCAATGCGGGTAATATTTCTCCACTACATTCCCCGAAGCCGATACGATACCCATTGCCTTGGCAGTGCCCCTTGAGGGTTATTTTATCCCCATCATGAAGAAAACTGCGGGTTTCACCGGAGGGTAATTCAATAGGTTTTTCTCCCCCCCAAGATAACTCCATAAAGGAGCCATAGGAAGAACTCTGCGATCCAGAAATTGTGCCCGAGCCTAACAAATCTCCCGTATTCATGGCGCAACCTGAGCTTGCATGATGGGTTAATTGTTGAGCCGCAGAATAGTACATTTCTTTGTAATTTGTTTTTGAAATGATCGTCGCCGAATGGAGGGAAGCTGTTTGGATCTCAATCGCTAAATTTATATTATACAGCATCGGGCCAGTATCTTCGAGGTAAGCAAGCAATGGTTTTACCCGGTTTGGAGTTGAAACGCGAAATGGCTCTAGTGCGGCTTTGGTTATGACCCAAGGGCCGATAGAAGTTGCAAATGCCTTAGCTTGAAATGGCCCAAGGGGTTGGTATTCAAAGGCTTGGATATCCCGTGCAGACCAGTCATTTAATAATACATAACCAAAGATCATCGCTTCAGCTTCTTCAAGGCTAATTGGATGGCCCATTTCGCTGGGAAGGCCAACAACTGCACCTATTTCCAACTCCATATCTAGTCGAGAACTAGGGGCGTAAATAGGATGCTCTTTCTTAGGAGGTTTGATTTGCCCTTTTGGGCGGACAATCTTTGTCCCACCCACTACCACGGTTGATGCACGGCCATTATAACCGATTGGGATATGAAAATAATTTGGCGGCAAAGCATTTTCTTTGCCGCGTAACATCGTGCCAACATTGAACGCATGATTTTTACAAGCATAAAAATCGGTATATTCACTAACCTTAAATGGTAGATGCATTTCAACGGTTTGAGCTGGATGTAGAAAATTTTTAATAATTTTTTGCTCTGAAGAAATTGATGAGCCATCAGATAAAAGCGTTTGCAGTTGGGATCGTAGGGAAGCCCAGGCTTTCTCGCCTTGAGCCATAAAGCAATTCAAAGCTGAGGTTTGAAACATTTCCCCATCACTGCCCTGGATGATACGGGCGTCTTCCAACCCCGTTAGGTCAAGTACAAATTTCCCAATAGCTGTACAGCATCGGGGTTCACCATGATCGAGCGAAAACACACCCATCGGTAAATTATTGAGTGGGAAATCACACTCTGGATCGTTAGCGCTTTCAATCCAACTTTTCATGAGGGGCACGGGTGCCAACCTATTTTGTACCAGGGGTGCCATCAAACTTTCTCTCAAGCCCTTCCCAACAATCAATGTAATTCTTGTCCAATGTATCAAGTTTTGCCGCATACTTTGTCAGCATCTGAGGGAAGCGAGTTTCAAACATAAAGGCCATTGTGTTTTCCAGTTTTACTGGCCCAAGATTTGAGTTGGTGGCTTTGTTAAAACTTGCAAGATCAGGCCCGTGCGGCAGCATAAGATTATGCAGGCTCATGGCACCGGGTTTAAATCCTTCTTCCTTCGCATCATATTCGCCATAGATAAGCCCCATGAATTCGCTCATGATGTTGCGATGATACCAAGGGGGCCTAAAGGTATTTTCAGCGACCAACCAGCGTGGTGGAAAGATCACGAAGTCTATATTGGCGGTGCCGTCCTCTCCAGAAGGGGCGGTTAAAACTGTGAATATTGAGGGGTCAGGGTGATCGAATAGAATGGAGCCAACAGGTGAGAATGTGCGCAGGTCATATTTATAGGGCGCATAATTGCCATGCCAGGCAACAACATCGAGCGGAGAATGACCAATTTCTGTCACGTGAAAAGTGCCGCACCATTTTACATGAAGACGACAAGCGCTTTCCTTATCTTCATAGGCTGCCGTAGGAGTTTTGAAATCGCGAGGGTTAGCAAGACAATTTGCCCCAATCGGCCCGCGATCCGGTAAAGTGAATTTTGCTCCATAATTTTCGCATAAATAGCCACTAGCAGTTTCAACCCCGTCACCCATCGAGACTTTGAAAATCATACCGCGTGGGATGATGGCAATTTCTGCCGGTTCAACCTCCATGATTCCAAGCTCAGTGAAAATGCGAATAATCCCAGTTTCAGGAACAATCAGCATTTCACCATCAGCATTGAAAAAATAGTCATCAACCATATCACTATTAAAACTGTATATGTGTACCGCCATACCCGATTGGGAGAGTGCATCTCCTGCGGTTGTCATTGTCTTGATGCCCTCAATGAAAGTATGCTCGCCATGCAGCAACTTTGGTCTTGCCCAGCGATATTGCCCAAGGGGCAAACCGTGTTTTATGACATGGGGCGCGGTTTTCCAATTGGGGAGTTTTTGCGTAGTGAAACGGCCATTATGCCGTACCCCAGGCCGTATTCTGTACAACCAAGAACGTTCATTTGTTCCCCTAGGGGCGGTAAACGGTGATCCGGATAATTGCTCCGCATAA